>WFQZ01000311.1 GCA_015486785.1 Thermoflexales bacterium | reverse complement strand
GTGCTGCTGGACGTGCTGACTATCGCCGGAGGGTTCGTGCTGCGCGTGGCGGGTGGGGTGCCGCTGGTGGACGCGCTGCGTTTTTCGCCGTGGTTGTATCTATGCACGACCTTGCTGGCACTCTTCTTGGGGCTGGGGAAGCGGCGCGGGGAGTTGGTGTTCCTCGGCGAGCAGGCGGGGCAGCACCGCGCGATCCTGGACGAGTATAACGTGACGTTGCTGGATCAGCTCATCAACGCGGTTACTTCCTCCACGATTCTGGCCTACGCGCTGTACACCTTCTCCGCCGTGAATTTGCCCCCCAATCATCTGATGATGCTCACGATCCCCTTCGTGATTTACGGCCTGTTCCGTTACTTGTACTTGATTCACGTGCAAGGTTCAACGCTGGCCCCCGATGAAGTGTTGCTTACCGACTTCCCGCTGCAACTTGACATCGTTTTGTGGGGCGCAAGCGCCGCGCTCATCTTGTATCTAGGATGAATGACATGGCGAGCCGTTTGCTGATTCTGTTGACGCTGCTGGCCCTCTTGAGCGGTTGTGCGCCGCACGCCTTGGTGAAGGAGGTCTCGTTTTCCCCGACGGTGCTTTCCCCCAACGCGAAGCAAGCGAAGCTGACTTTCCGCTTGCCGCGTGATGCCGTGGTGGGGATTGAGTTGCACGACGCGCAGGGGCGGGCGTATACTTTCCGCCCCCCGGTGCCGCTCCACGGGCGACGGCTGCCTTACACTGTGTACTTCAACGGGGTGGTGGAGGCGTTTTCGCTCCCCGGCGATCCGACGTTCCCCTACACCGTCCGCCGGCGGATGCTGCCCGATGGCCGTTACACGTGGCGGCTTACGGCGGATCGTGCCGGGCAACGGCAGGTGGTTTCCGGCACGGTGCGTTTGCAGGATGCCGATACGACTTTGCCCGGCATTCGCGGCTTCTCGATTTACCCGCGCACCTTCTCGCCCAACCAAGATGGCGTGGCCGACCGGGTGCGCATTAATATGGAGCTGACCAAGGACGTGGATTCGCTGGTGGTGTATCTGCAAGACGCGGACGGCACACGCCGTTACATCCCCGAAGATGAGCAAGTTACCAAGCCCAATGCCGCCGGATGGCACACGTTTGATTATGACGGCGGCATCGACGCCGGCAGTGAGCCGCCGCCGGATGGCACGTACACGGTCTACGCCACGGCGCAGGATGCTTTGGGGCAAGTGGTGATGGTCAGCGATACTTTGACCATCGTCCACGCCGGTTTGCCGATGGGCTACATCCAGAACGGCGAGGTTACGTACAACACCTCCGTGATCACGCTGGGGCAATCGCTGTGTTTCACGCTGACGGTGGAGAACGACAGCCGCACGCCCTTACGCACCACCGGCCCGTGGCCCGGCACGACGTATCACAGCGACGAGAACTTCAACACGCTGGGTTGGTCGGAGGAATCCGGCGTCTTCCGCGTGGGGCTGGATTTTGAAAACAGCTTGCGCAACTATCCCTACCGCTGGGGAATCGGCCGGCCGGGGGTGGATTTGGTGCAGGAGGGGCGGTATTGGTATCTGCCGCCGCATCACACGGCGGTCGTGACCGGCTGCTTGCAGGTGGATGCGCTGCCGCCTAATTCGCCGTTGTACTACTGGACGGGGCTGATCCACGAGGATGTCGCCATCGCGCGGGTGAACGACCACGTGGCCCCGCACCGGGTGAGCGTCCTCGCTCCGTGAGGTACCTGGCGATGAAGTGGAAGCTGGGGATGTTGCTGGGGCTGCTCCTGCTGCTGGGCGGGTGTCGGCAGAAGCCTTTGCTGGAAAAGGTGCAAGTTGCGCCCACCACGATCACGCCCAACGCCGACGGGAAAACCGATCTGGCGCGGTTTTCGTTCCTGCTCAACCGGGGGGCCTCGCTCTCCATCACCTTGACCGATGCGCAAGGGCAATCGTATGTGTTCCGTCCGCCGGTGCGGCTCGCGCCCAACGAAGACCGCCCGTATCAAGTGTACTTCGGTGGGGTGGTGGATGGCTACACCCGCGCCGGAGAGTCGTATCCCTACGCCGTCCGCCGGCGGATGCTGCCCGACGGCGTCTACACCTGGTGGCTCACGGCGCAGGCCGAGGGACCGCTGGTGGTCTTCAGCGGCACGCTGACGCTCGTTGATGCGGATACCCGCTTGCCGGGCATCACCGATTTGTGGCTCTCGCGGCGCACCTTTTCGCCTAACCAAGACGGCCTCGCCGACCGGGTGCGCGTGAAGTTCCGCCTGCAAAAGGACGTGGCCGACCTGCGGGTGTACCTTGCCGGGGCGGATGGCGTGACCTACGCGCTCACGGAGAATCGTCAGCAAACGCCCGTCGCCCCTAACGAGGCCGGATGGCATACGTTTGATTACGATAGCAACTCGCGCCCGCCGCCTGATGGCCGCTATCCGCTGCTGATCGCGGCGCGGGATAAGATGGGGCAATCGGTCGTCGCCAGCACGACCTTGACGATCACGAATGCCG
The DNA here is from genome assembly GCA_015486785.1 of Thermoflexales bacterium. Lineage (GTDB taxonomy): Bacteria > Chloroflexota > Anaerolineae > B4-G1 > SLSP01 > S014-19. Next base: position 11,791 of record WFQZ01000311.1, on the reverse strand, counting down.
GATTACCCCAAGCGTACATTGTGAACCGCCGGGTGCGCTACTCGCAAAAGTCGCTGGTGCTCTCGGATACGCTGTGCTTCACGCTCACCGTGCAGAACGACAGTGACACGTATCTGCGCACCACCGGCCCGTGGCCGGGCACCACCTACCGCAGCGATCAGAACTTTGACGATCTCGGCTGGCCGGAGGATCGGGGCGCGTTCCGCGTGGGGATGGATTTTGATACCAGCCTGCAAAGTTATCCCTTCCGCTGGGGGCTGGGCCATCCCGGCGTGGAGCTGGTGGAGATGGGCGGCTACTGGTACTTGCCGCCGCAAGCTCGCGCCGCGATCACCGGCTGCGTGCAAGTGGTGGACGTGCCGGTGCGTGATCCGCTCTACTACTGGATGGGCTTGATCCACGAGGGGATGAGCACACCGCCCACGAATTTGCGCGTTGACCCGCGTTTTATCACCATTTGGAAACCGTAGCCGGCGGGGCTTGATTTTCATAGAAGTTGCACTACGATGGAGTTGACTTCAAATTTCCAGGGATGATAGACTCTAGTTCACAACCAAGGAGGTGCTCTGATGCGCAAAGTTTACCTGGGGGTTACGTTGATCCTCGCTATGCTGTTGGCCGTGACGCCGGTCGTGGCTCGTCCGGCGGCGTCGAGCGGCACGACGCATGTCGTTTTGGCGGGGGAGACCTTGTTCAGCATCGCGCGGTACTACGGGCTGGACGTGGATACGCTGGCGCGGGCCAATGGGATCGTGAATCCCAACGTGCTTTACGCCGGGCAAGTGTTGGTGATTCCTACTGAGTCTCCGGAGCCGGTGAGCAATGGGGGCGTGTACATTGTTCAGCCGGGGGACACGCTGTTGAGCATCGCGCTGCGCCTGGGGGTGAATATGTGGGACTTGGCCCGCTTGAACAGCATCTTCAACCCCAACACGATCTATGTGGGGCAAAAGCTCGTGGTGCCGGGGACGCAGCCGCCACCTCAGCCCCAGCCTCAGCCCACGGCGCAACCGTCCCCGGCGGCGACTCGTCCCGCGCCGACGACTGTCAGCGGGTGGCGCGGGGCGTATTATCAAGGCACCGATCCCACCGGCGAGCCGCTCTTTGTGCGCACCGATGCCGCGATCAACTTCCACTGGGGCGAGACTTCCCCCGATGTGCGCTTGAACACCGACGGGTTCTCCGTCCATTGGACGCGCACGATCAACTTCCGGGGCGGCGTCTACCGCTTCCAGATGACGGCGGACGATGGGACGCGCATTTGGATTGACGGGCAAGTGGTGTTGGATGAGTGGCACACGCAGCAACCGGCGGCCACTTACACTAAAGATGTCACGCTCACGCCGGGGCGGCATCTGGTGGCGGTGGATTACTACGACGAAAGCGGCACGGCCACGGCGCAATTCACCTTCCGCCGCCTGGGGGATGCCGTCGCGCCCACGCCGACCCCGGCCCCTTCCGCCCAACCGACGGCGGCCCCGCAGACCGATCTGCCCGGCGATGCCTGGTTGGGGGAATACTTCACCAACATGGAGTTGCGCGGTCAACCGGCCTTCACGCGCCGCGATCCGGCCATCGGCTTTGAGTGGGGCAGCGATTCGCCCGCGCCGGGGATTCCCGGCGACTACTTCGGGGTGCGCTGGTCGCGCGTTGCGCCGTTCTATGCCGATGATTACATCTTCTGCGCCCGCGCCGACGATGGCATCCGGCTGTATCTGGATCAACAGTTGGTGATTGACGAATGGCACAGTTCCAAGGCTGACCGGAATTACTGCCACGCGATTGACGTCACCAAGGGCATTCACACGATCACCGTGCAATACTACGAGTATGAGCGGGATGCGCTGGCTTATGTGTGGTGGGAACGACATTAACGCGAGCCACGGACGGAATGCCGTCCGGTTCAATTCACTTTTAGGAGGTTGTCATGCTAGTTACGAGTAAGGAATTGCTTTGGGATGCCCACAAGAACGGGTATGCGGTGGGAGCGTTCAACACGAATAACCTGGAAATCACGCACGCGATTCTGCGGGCGGCACAGGCGAAGCGTGCCCCGGTCCTGGTGCAAATCTCCGCCGGCGCGATCCGCTATGCCGGGCTGGAGTTCCTGCCGATGATCGTGGCGAAGGAGGCGCAGTTGGTGGACGTGCCGGTCGCCATCCACCTGGATCACGGCCCCAGCTTTGAGCTGGTGATGCAGGCGTTGCGGGTGGGATTCACTTCCATCATGCGGGATGCGTCGAAGCTGCCCTACGAGCAGAACGTGGCCGAAGTGCGCAAAGTCGTCGAGGCGTGTCACGCCGTGGGCGTGCCGGTAGAGGCGGAGATCGGCAGGATCGGCGGGGCGGAAGAGCACGTCGTGGTCACCGACCGCGAGGCTCTGATGAGCGACCCGGATGAATGTGTGCAGTTCGTCAACGATGGCGGGTTCGACTTCCTGGCCGTGGCCATCGGCAACGCGCACGGGTTCTACAAGGGCGAGCCGAAGTTGGATTTTGACCGCCTGGACGCGATTCACGCCAAGGTCAATGTGCCGCTGGTCTTGCACGGTGCATCGGGCATCCCCGATTACCAGATCACCAAGGCGGTGCAGCACGGCATCAGCAAGATCAACATTGATACCGAGATCCGCTACGCCTTCGCCACGACGGTTCGCAAGTACCTGGCGGAGCACCCGGATCAGATTGACCCGCGCAAGATTCTCGGCCCGGCGATAGACGCGATGCAAGCCGTGGTAGAGCACAAAATTGAAATCTTCGGCAGTGCCGGGAAGGCGTAATTTTACCGTGAGAGGTGCGACGCACCTTGCTGCCTCGGCGGCGAAGTCTGGTATAGCCGGAGGAAACTCCGGCTATTTTTCTCTAGGAGGGGAGCATGCAATTACCGATAACACACATCACGTTGTACAAACACGGCGTGGGATTTTTTGAGCGGCGGGGGCAGGTGCAGGGCGAGGCGATTGAGTTGACCTTCCGCGAGGAGGAGATGAACGATGTGCTCAAGAGCCTCATCGCCATTGATGCCGGCCCCGGTCAGGTGTTGGGTGTGGACTTTGCCACGCTGCAGAGCCGTGAGGAGCGGTTGGCCGGCTGCTCGGTGCGCCTGGGAAGTCGCCGCAGTTTGCGGGACTTGCTGCGCAGTCTGCGAGGGCGGCGGGTGACGCTGCGCTTGCGTGACTCGGAGCCGTGCACCGGTACGCTGGTGGGATTGGACGAACCGGCGAAATCCCGTCCGCTGGATGAGGGCTGGGTTTCGCTGTTGGTGGACGACTCGGAGCAGGTGATGCGCATTGCGTTGGGGCAGTTGCAGGGCGTGGAAATCCGCGATGAGCGCGGTGCGGCGGACTTGCGCTACTTCCTCAAGACCTCGCTGGGGCAGGAACGGGATCGGCATGTGACGCTGCACTTGACGCCCGGCTCGCACGAGTTGATGGTGGGGTATGTCGCGCCCGCGCCGACGTGGCGGGTGAGCTATCGCCTGGTGCTGGACGAGTCCGGGGCGTTGCTGCTGGGGTGGGGCATCTTTGATAACAGCCTCGACGAGGACTTGCGCGGCATTTCGCTTTCGCTGGTGGCCGGTATGCCGATCTCGTTCATCTACGATCTGTACACTCCGTTCACGCCGGAGCGTCCGCTTATCAAGGAGACGGGGCGGGCTGCCGCCGCGCCGGTGGCGTTTGAAGCGGCGCAGGCCAAAGCCGCGCCTCAGATGCTGGAGATGGTGGGGGCGGCTGCGCCCGCGCCTGCGCCGCCGATTCCCCGCAAACGGGCCGTGCGGATGTCGCGGGATTCGCTCGCCGAGGCGCAGCCGGTGGCCGCGCAAGGCGAATCGTTGGGTGAGTTGTTCCAGTACGTCATTCAAACGCCGGTGACGGTGGGGCGTGGTCAATCGGCGATGGTGCCCATCGTTTCCGCCGATCTGCGTTACCGCAAGGACTTGCTCTACAACGGCGCGAAGCAAGCGGCGCATCCGGTGGCCACTTTGCGCGTCCCCAACGACAGCGGGTTGACGTTGGAGCGCGGCCCGGTGACGGTGGTGGATGATGGGGAGTACGTGGGCGAGGCGATTTTGCCCTTCACCGCCGCCGGGGGCGAAATTGTCGTGCCTTACGCGGTGGAGTTGGGCGTGGAGGTAAAGGAAGAGCGTCGCTCGCGCCGTGAACTGTACCGCCTGGCGATCAAGGGGGCCTACATGAACATGGAGGAGTGGGACATCCGGCAGCGCATCTATCGCCTGCACAGCAAGAGCGGGCGGGAGCTTGCGGTGCTGATTGAGCATCCGCGTTCCGGGCCGTATGAGCTGTTCCAGACGCCGTCTCCGGCGGAATCCACGCCCTCGGCGTGGCGTTTCGCGGTGAACGTGCCGCCCTATCAGAGCGTGGCCTTGACGGTGCAGGAGCGGCGGCTCGTCAGCCGGAGCGAGGAGTTGCGCCGGCAGACGCATGCCTCGTTGCAGCGTTACCTCCAGCAAGGGCTGATGAACCGGCGGCAGCATGACCGGCTCATCAAACTGCTGACGCTCTACGACGCGCTGGAGGATTACGCCCAAAAGTTGCAGCGGCTCGCCAAGGAGCGCGAGCAGCTCTACCGGCAGCAGGAGCAAATCCGCGAAAACCTGGGTGCCTTAGGTCAAACCGGCCAGGAAGGGGCGTTACGGGGGCAATACGTGGCGCGATTGCAGGCCAGCGAGGCGCAATTGCAATCGCTCAACAAGCAGGAGGCGGAGCTTAAAGCGATGGTGCGCCAGGTGGAGCGGGACATTGAGGCGCGGCTGAAGGCGTTGTAGGCGTCAAATGGTTGCCTTTTTGTCCTTCCAAGGTATGATACCCGCGCTATGGTGAAAAAGATACAAATTGCACCTTCAATTTTGGCGGCAGACTTTGCCTTTTTAGGCGCAGCGGTGCGCGAGGCGGAAGCAGCCGGGGCGGATGTGATCCACGTTGATGTGATGGACGGGCATTTTGTGCCCAATCTGACCATCGGGCCACCGGTGGTGGCGGCCTTGCGGCGCGTGACTAAGTTACCGTTGGATGTTCATTTGATGATTGAGCACCCGGAGCGGTACGTTGAGGCGTTCGCTCAGGCGGGGGCGGATGGGTTGACGGTTCATCCGGAGGCGAGCGTGCATCTTCACCGCACCTTGCAGACGATCCGCGCTCGTGGCCTCAAGGCGGGGGTCGCTTTGAACCCCTCCACGTCTGAAGCCGCATTGCGCTACGTCCTCCCGCTGGTGGACATTGTGCTGGTGATGTCGGTCAACCCCGGTTTTGGGGGGCAAGCGTTTATCCCAGAAGTGCTCCCTAAGATCACCGCTATCCGCCTGATGCTGGACGAGGCGGGAAGCGGGGCATGGCTTTCTGTTGATGGCGGGATCAACCCGCAGACGGCGGGGCGAGTGCTCCGCGCCGGTGCGGATACGTTGGTCGCCGGTTCGGCGGTGTTCCGTGCCCCTGGCGGGGTCGCGGCAGCGATTGCCGCTTTGCGGGATGCTGCGTGATGTGGAACGCAAAACGGCCCCTTCCAGGAGGGGCCGTTTTTAAGATGCTTGGCCGGTTATTGTTCGTTCTTACGGGTCAGCGTGCGCAAGCAGCGTGTGCAGATGTGAACGCGGCGCATTTGGCCGTTGATGAGCACTCGCTTGCGCTGAATGTTGGGGCGGAACATGCGATTAGTCGCCCGCTTGGAGTGACTGACATTATGTCCGAACATAGGGCCTTTACCACAGATTTCACACTTAGCCATTGATTCACCTCATTTTATTTTTTCCGTGACGAAGTTATCATACCACAAAGGACAGAGGACGCAACTAGAGGAGGTTTTATGGATGAACAAATTAATCCCAGAGGAAAGATAGAGGTCTCACCGGCGGCAATTGCTTCAATCGTCAGTGAATCGATTCAGACATGCTATGGCGTGGTGGGCACAGTGCCCAAGAATTTCGCTTCTGGATTGGCGGAATTGCTTTCCACCGACCGCAAGCGCGGGGTGGTGGTGGCGGTGCGCGATGGGCAGATCACGGTGGACGTGTACGTGGTGATCGAGTACGGCACGCGGGTGATGACGGTGGCCGAAAGCATCAAGCATGTGGTCAAATATAAAGTGGAGCAGGCTTTGGAAATGCCGGTTGCGGCGGTCAACGTGCATGTGCAGGCGTTGCGGGTCAGCTAGGGAGGAATATCGTGAAATATAAAGATGGTGAGATCCTCACGCTGGATGGGCAGGAGTTTAAGCCGATGGTGCTGGCGGCGTTATCGTGGCTCAAGCGGCATCAGGAAGCGATTAACACGCTGAACGTTTTTCCGGTGCCGGATGGGGACACCGGCACTAATATGACCTTGACCATGGTTTCGGCCTGGAATGAAGTGGCCGGGCTGGACGAGGGCCACATTGGCCGATTGGCGAACGGCGTCGCCCACGGGGCCTTGATGGGCGCACGAGGTAACTCCGGGGTCATTCTTTCGCAGATTTGGCGCGGATTTGCTTCCACCATCGCCCCGAAGTATCGCATTAACGCCGAGGATTTGGCCCAGGCGATGCGAAGTGCCTCGGATACGGCGTACAAGGGCGTCGTCAAGCCGGTGGAGGGGACGGTGCTCACGGTGATCCGCGAGGTGGCGGAGGAGGCCGAAGCGGCGGTGCAGGAGACACAGGATTTGTTGGTGGTCTTCGAGCGGATGGTGCAGCGGGCCAAGGTGGCCGAGTCGCGCACCCCGGAGCTGCTGCCGGTGCTACGTCAAGCCGGCGTGGTGGATTCCGGTGGGCAAGGGCTGGTCGTGATCCTGGAAGGGATGTGGCGGCATCTGGTGGGGCTGCCGGTTGAAGATGGAGATCGGCTGACGCGGGTAATGGACCTGGAAACGGCGCACAAGCACTTCAACACCGAGGGCGAGTTGGAATTTGATCGCAATTATCCCTACGATGTGCAGTTCATCATCTCCGGGAGTGATCTCAACGTGCCCGAAATACGTGCCACCATTGAGGCGATGGGCGATTGCCCGCTGGTGGTGGGCGATGAGTCCACCGTCAAGGTGCATGTCCACGTGCCCGACCCCGGTGTGCCGATCAGCTACGGCGCGAAGTGTGGTTCACTGCGGGACGTGGTGGTGGAGGACATGCTGGCTCAGTACCAAGAGTTCCTCGCCGGGCGGGACGAGCATCCTGTTTTGGGGCCGAGCACGGAAGCGGTTTTGGCAACGCTCCCCGACGAGCCGAAGAACATTGAGGTGGTGACGGTGGTCGCCGGTGACGGTCTGGCCAAAGTCTACCGCAGCCTGGGGGCAACGGAGATCATTGAGGGCGGGCAGACGATGAACCCCAGCACCGCGCAGATTGTGGACGCGATCCGTCGCACCACCGCTGAGCGCGTGATTGTCTTGCCCAACAACAAGAATATCCTGATGGCGGCTCAACAAGCCGCCGCCGTGGTGGAGGATAAGCAAGTGGCCGTTGTGCCGACGCGGAGCATTCCGCAAGGGATCTCCGCCTTGTTGGTGTTGGATCAGCAGGCCACGTTGGATGGTAACGTGACGATGATGCTGCAAGCAGTCAACGGCGTGATCACCGGGGAAGTGACCACGGCCACCCGTGATGTTGAGCTTGACGGCGTAGAGGTGCATACCGGAGATGCAATCGGCCTGCTCGATGGCAAGTTGGTCGTGGCGGCTGATTCGTTTGGCGAGGTGGCACGCTGGCTGCTGGCCGAAGCGGATTTGGAGGATCGGGAGTTGGTGACCCTGTACTACGGCGCGGATGTCACCGAATCTCAGGCGCAGGCATTGAGTGATCGGTTGGCGCAAGATTACCCCGATCTGGAATTTGAGATCGTGTACGGCGGACAACCTCATTATCCGTTCATCATCTCCATAGAATGAAGGAGCGACTTAGCGTGGCGGGAAACTCTATTCAGTTGATTACCGATGGAACGGCACACTTGCCGGTGTCGCGGCTGCGGGAGTTGGGCATCATTTCTCTGCCCATCGTGGCCCAAGTGGGCACGCGGCATTATATGTACGATCAGCAGTTGTACGAACACCTGGACTTACTGCGTGATCTGCGGAAAGGGCGGCAGCCGGTGGAGATCGTCGGCCCTTCGCCGGATGACTTCCGCGCGGTTTTTGAGCGCACCTTGTTCCGCACCAATCGGATGTTGGTGATTCTCTCTTCGGGGCATCTCAGCCCCATTGTGCGCAACGCGCACATTGCCGCGCGGGATTTCCTGGGGCGTTGCGATATCACGATCCTTGATTCGCAGACCATCTCGGTGGGGCTGGGGCTGCTGGTGGAACTGGCCGGGGAGTTGCTGCGCCAAAAGACGGTCCCTTTGCCGGAGATCGTGCAGCGGGTGCGCGGGATGATCCCTCATATCTACGTGGTGATGATCTCCCACACCTTGGATTACCTTTACCACAGCGGCAAACTCAGCGCGACTCAGGCGATCTTGGGGGCAATGCTCAAGATTCATCCGTTTGTGGAAATTGAGGATGGGAACGTGTTGCCGCTGGAAAAGAGCCGCAAGCCGGAAAAAGCTCTGGACAAATTGGTGGAATTTGCCTCTGAGTTCACCAACATCCAGGGGCTGACCATTTTCCAGAATGGTGCCGAGCCGACCGGCGAATCATTGACGCTCAAATCGCGCCTGGAGCAGGTCGTGGGCAAGCGCAACTTGCCCATCATCACCTATGATCCTATCATCGCTTCGCACATCGGGCCGGACGGATTGGGCGTCATCATCTTTGAGGGGCTTGGAGAATAGTTGAAGTCGCATCGTGCCACGCCGCCGTGAATTCCTTCCGGCGGCGTGGTGCTTTTTGGGTTTGTCGCCCAATTGCTGAAGGCTTGCCGTGCTCCGCCGGTCGGCTAGAATGACGCGCACCATAACACAGGGAGGAAGCTATGTTACCGCCGGCTGATGTTAATCCTTATTCCGCCATAGAGGTAACCGTCCACGGATTAGTTCAGGGCGTTGGATTCCGCTACTTCACTCAGAGGAATGCTACCCGTCTGGGGCTGGTCGGCTGGGTGCGGAATCTGCCGGATGGCAACGTGCAAGTGTATGCCGAGGGCCGGAAATTTGATCTGGAGACCTTGCTCAAGTTGCTGCGGCAAGGGCCTACGTATAGTTCGGTGACGCAAGTAGATGTCTCTTGGGTGACGCCCAAGCGTGAGGCCCATGGATTCCGTGTGGTGTACTGAAGATGTATAAAAAGATCGAGGGTCTCGCCTGGCTGGTGCTGCTGGCCTCTTTTTTCACCTGTATCCTGTTGGCCGTTGCGATTCCCAGCGGCATCCGCTGGTATATCCTGAATGCGACCCGCCCGTTGAGCATCACGCTGGAGGTGCGCCAGGGGACTGTCACCCGCCAACGACCCGGCAGCAGCACCAGAGAGCAATTGGGGGAAATGAACACCATCCACACCGGCGAGCGGCTTGATTTGTCCTCCGATGCCGATGCGCTGCTGCTGTTCTACCGCGCCGATCAACCCAACGCGCCGGTGGTCACGATCCAGCTCTACGGACGTACCACCATCGTGCCGCGCCGTGCCCGCACGCCGCGCTTCCCGATAAGCAAGCTCCCGCACCGCGTCTCCTTGGAGGTGCTGTATGGGACGAACATTCACCTTTCGGTGGAGGAGGATGGCCGCCCGTCTCGGCTGCTCGTCACCACGCCGCAAGGTAAAGTCACACTTGATGAGGGTCTGTACACCATCGCCGTGGACGGCGTGCGCACCGAGCTTTCGGTGCGTTCCGGGCAAGCGCACATCCCCGATCCCGCCACCGGCGAAAGTTTCATCCTCACTTCCCTGCAACGCACCGAATTGACCAAGGACGGCATCGGGACGATTGATGTGGGCGAGCGGAATCTGCTGCATACCCACAATGGGGATTTTAGTCAGCCCTTGGAAGGGACGTGGAAAACATACAACATCGTGGGCGTGGCCGGAGAAAGCCCCGGCACGGTGCGACGGGTAGCCGTGGGCGATCATTACATTGTGCTGCTCTCTCGCGCCGGGCTGGCGCACGCGGAAACCGGCATCATTCAGGAGCTGAACCAAGACATTCGGGGGGCGCAGACGTTGCGGGTACGGGCACGTATCCGCGTGGATACTCAGACGTTGGACGTGTGCGGCTCGCTGGGGACTGAGTGCCCGGTGATGATTCGGCTGACCTTCAAAGATCAGCGCGGCACGCCGGGGCGCGAGTGGCTGCAAGGATTCTACGCCGTCGAAGGGACGGACAAGCCGTTCTGTCAGAGCTGCGAATGGCAAGCGCGGCACATCAAAGTTCCGCAGGGCATTTGGTACGATTACGAATCTCCGGACTTGTTGCCGTTGCTGCGAGAACAAAACATCGTCCCGGTGATGATCCAGTCGGTTAAAATCTACGCTTCGGGGCACACCTACAGCGCGGCGGTGGATGAAATCGCCATCCTGGTGGGTGAGTGATTATGCCCCGTGAAGGAGCTTTCAATGTCCATCTATCCGGTGGGAAAACTGCCGCAAGCTGATTTGGTGGAGCTGCTCGCCCGCCTCACGCCGCCCCCTGATTCGCGGGTGGTCTTCGGGCCGGGCTTGGGGCGTGATGCGGCGGTCATTGAGTTTGGCGACCGCTATCTGGTGGTCAAGAGCGACCCGATCACCTTCGCCACCGACGAGATCGGCTGGTACGCGGTCAACGTCAACGCCAACGACATCGCTTGCCTGGGAGCCGTGCCGCGTTGGTTCGTGGCGACGCTGTTGCTGCCCGAAGGGCGCAGCGACAAGTCGCTGGTGGAACGCATTTTTGAGCAGCTCCAAGAGGCGGCGCAGGAGATCGGCGTGAGCTTGGTGGGCGGCCACACCGAGATCACGCACGGGCTGGATCGTCCGATCCTCTCCGGGGCGATGTTCGGCGAGGTCGCGCCGGCGAAGCTGGTGCGCTCGGACGGAGCGCGGCCCGGCGATGCGCTGTTGCTGACCAAAGGCATCAGCGTGGAAGGGACGGCGTTGCTGGCGCGGGAGGCTGACTCCCGCCTGGATGACGTTCCGGCGGCGTTGCTGACGCGGGCGGCGCAGTTCTTGCATCAGCCGGGGATCAGCGTGGTGCGCGAGGCGGCGATCCTGGCGGAATCGGGCGCGGTTCACGCGATGCACGATCCCACCGAGGGCGGCGTAGCGACCGGCATCCACGAGATCACCGAGGCCGCCGGCCTGGGGGCGACGATTGAGGCGGCGGCGTTGCCCGTCTACCCGGAGACGCGCACCCTGTGCGCCGCTTTGGGCCTTGATCCGCTGGGCCTGCTGGCTTCGGGCGCCCTGTTGGCGGCGGTCGACCCGTCGGCGGTGGGAACGCTGCTGGCCGACTTGCGGCGGGCCGGCATCCCGGCGACGCGCATCGGCACGTTCCGCGCTTCTCCGGGCGTGATGCTGCACACGGCGGATGGAGACCGTCCCTTGCCGCACTTCCCCCGCGACGAAATCGCGCGTTTGTTTGAGGCCGCCGATGCGTCCCATCCCGCCTGATCGCGCCGACGGCAGCAGTTCGTGGGTGCATACGCTGCTCATCTGGAGCGGCTTTCTGGGCGAAATCAGCCCCTTGACGCTGCTCCCGGCGTGGCTTTCCCTGATCGCCATCGCGGCTTGGCCCTGGCGCACGCTGCAACTTCCGGCTGCCGTTGTGGCGGCGGGATTCCTGGCGGTGGATTGGGGTATGCTGGCCGCTCTGCCGCGTTTTCACCGCTCCTGGGGGCCGGTCACGCCGCCGCTGCTGGCTTTGACACTGGTGCGCGTGTTCCTTTCGTGGCTGGCGGCCTGGAT
>WFQZ01000310.1 GCA_015486785.1 Thermoflexales bacterium | reverse complement strand
TCTCTGGGGCACGTCCGGCGGATTGCTTGCGGCCCTGGTGATGCTCTGCGATCCCACGTTGCTAGCTCACGGGATGTTGGCGACCAACGACCTGGGGGTCACCGCTTTGGGGACGGCGAGCCTGTTCGTCGTGTGGCGTTGTCGTAGTAGGGGCGCAGTAGTACTGCGCCCCTACGGCCCATACGGGGTCGCGGGGCTGTTGCTGGGCTTGACGATGCTCGCCAAAGGCTCCGGGGTGCTGTGGTTAGGCGCGGCCTGGCTGATGCTCGCGCAGCAGGCGGGAGGGGCGCGACTTTGGGTGCGGCGTGCGGCGACCCTCAGCGGCATCGCGCTGCTGGTGGTGTGGGCCGGCTACGACTTTGAATGGGGGCGCGTGCCCGGCTTGCCGTTCCCGCTGCCGGCCCCCACCCACTGGGAAGCGATCTTCCTCCAATCCGCCGGCGCGGCACAACGTCACACCTACTTGCTGGGGCACGTGGCCGTCGGCAAGCGGTGGGACTACTTCCCGATAGCTTTCCTGGTGAAAAATCCTTTGCCGTTCCTGGCGATGATCGCCGGGGGCACGATGAGCCTGCGCTCCCGCCTCCGTGATCTGCCGTGGCTGTGGGGACTGCCGTTGTTGTATCTGCTTACCGCGATGGCGGTGGGCGTGAACATCGGCTACCGGCACCTGTACCCCATACACCCTTTCTTGTATCTGATATGCGGGGCTTTGGCGGCGGTCCCGCCGAGCCGCTGGCAGCGCGGGGCAATGCTGGGCGGAGTGGCGTGGCTGGCCGCCGAATCCCTGTGGGCCGCGCCCAATTACCTGGGATACTTCAATCAGCTAACCGGCGGCGCACGGGGCGGCTGGCGCGTGCTGGCCGATTCCAACACCGATTGGGGGCAGGGCTACAAGCAACTGCGCGATTTTCAGCAGCAACGCGGGGTGCGCTTCCGCTATGCCGGCCCACGGATGTACGTCGCCCCCAAAGATTACGGCGTGACCTACGATCCATTGCCGCCCAGCCCGGATTATCCCGCGCCCTTGTGGCCGCTTTATCTCTACCCCGCCCCCGGCGATTACGTGATCAGCGCGGTGGTGCTGAGCGGCCAACAGCTCATTGATCCCGATACCTACGCTTGGTTTCGCTACCGCCCCCCTGACGCCATCCTGGCGCAAAGCCTGTTTTACTACCACGTCCCTGCGCTGGCGGGTGAAAGCTGGCTGGCGCAGTGTGAGGTCCCCGCCGTGCCGCTGGACGCAGCTCACGCGCGGGCAGGCTTCGGGGGGCGTTCCCTGCGTCAACTGACGTTCGACTGCACGCAAACGTGGGTTTACCCGCACACGGACGGGCAGCGAGGGTGGTACGGCCTGCACGCCGCGCTCTTCCGTCCCTCTGATTGGCGCGAGCGATTGGGTCACCCGCCCACGCCGCAAGACCCGTTCATCGCCCGGCATCTCCGCCCTTACCCATTGAGCTTCCGGCAATGGGACTACCGCGAGCTACCGGCCTTCGCGATCTTCCGCGCCGACGAGCGTAGAGACGCAGCATGCTGCGTCCTCGCCGCCACCATTGCACCGGCGGAAACCATCCCCGATCTCCTGGGACCGCCGCAATCCTACGAATCATTGCGCTTGGACGGCCCCTTGACCTTGATCGGCCTGCGCACTTATCCGCAGCGCGACTCGTTGGAGGTGGAGACTTGGTGGCGGGTGGACGCCGCCCCTATCACGCGCCCCTTCTCCATTATGGCGCATCTGGTGCAGGGCAACGGGCAGCCGCTCGCCGTGGCCGACGGCTTGGGCGTCGCCCCGCAGGCACTGCGTCAAGGGGACGTCGTGGTGCAGCGGCATCGTTTCCCCGCCGCCACGGCTGATGCCTGGCTGCGCCTGGGAGCTTATTGGCTGGACAATCAACGCCGCTGGCCCATCGCCCGATCCCCAAATTGCGACGCGATCTTCATCAAACCATAGCACAATCACGCTACAATGAGCGTGAAATCCTATCAGAGAGGAGAGAACATGAAATTCCGGTCCCTGTACGCATCGAGTTTGTTGATCTTGGCTGTGTTGCTGCTGGCTCATGCCCCGGCATTGGCTCAAGATGTCGGTTGGCCGCAGCGAAATTCGTATCGCGCCCCGCAAGAAGGGCAAAACTTGCTCTACAACGGCAGTATGGAGATGATCTACGATTGGTTCTACCCCAATCACTTCGTCGCTCACGGCTGGAATCGCTGGTGGATTGATGGCTCGGTCCTGCCGGAGTACGATAGTTCACGTGATAAGAGGCCGCATTACGACGGACGGTACGCGCAGGTGTACTTCAAATGGGGGCCGACGTACCACGCCGGTATCTACCAGGTCATTGATGGCGTGACCCCGTGCGTGCCCTATCTCTTCACAATGGAAGCCCGCAATCACTCCCTGGAGAATGCCGGTGTGCAGCCGCATGCCAAAATCGGCCTGGATACAGCCGGGACGCAGATCGTCCCCGACTCCCCGAATCACGGCGCGGTGAAGCACGGACTTCCGGCGACCATCGTTTGGTCACGGGAGCAAACGCAACTCTATGTGTGGGAGCAACTTTCGGTGGTGGCCGAACCGACCGGCACGCGCTTGACGGCGATTGTTTCGGCGAACCCGGAGCATCCCATAACCTCTACCCGCACCTATTATTACGATACCTGTTGGGATGCCGGGGTGGTGACGCAACAGCACTTCCCCAACGAGCGGCTTCCCGAACCGGCCTCTTGGCGGTCTTCGGACTTTATCTCCAACATCACCACGCACTACGAGTTGGATTCCCTGGTGGTGGAATGGGATACGGCTGCTCCGGCACACAGCCAGCTACAGTAC
>WFQZ01000309.1 GCA_015486785.1 Thermoflexales bacterium | reverse complement strand
GAGCCGTCAATCCCGGCAACAACACATCCCACCGCGCCACGTCCTGCCTCCTAAAACACGTGTACCGCCGAGGCTTTGAAGGCCAGCGCGATCTCCTTCCCTTCCTGGAGTTGCATGTCCACCAGCGAACGATGGGTGATCAGGCTGACGATGTCCAGCGGCGCGCGGGCGGCGGCGTGCAAACGCACGGTGACGTAGGCGATGGGGCCGCGGTCGCTGATATCCACGATGCGCCCGCCGAAGACGTTGCGGGCACTGGAATGAATCTCGCCGTGCAGCAGCACTACGTCTTCGGGGCGGATGGAGCCGTGAACTTCGCCGTGCAGCTCGGTCACTACGTTGATCGCCACATCGCCGACGTGCAATTGCGTGTCGCCGTGCGGGTCGCGGTGTACCGTCCCCCGGAACAGGTTGCGCATCCCCACGAAGCGGGCGACGAATTCCGAGGCCGGTTTGCGGAAGATTTCTTCAGGGGTGCCGGTTTGGACGATGCGCCCTTCGTGCATCACCGCGATCCGCTCGCCCAGGGCGACGGCTTCCTCAAAATCGTGGGTGACGTGGATGGTGGTGGTGCGTAGTTGGCGATGCAGGCGGTGAATTTCGCGTTGGATGCTTTCGCGCGTTTCCGGGTCAAGTGCGCTCAGCGGCTCATCCATCAGCAGCAAGCGCGGCTCCACGATCAGGGCGCGGGCCAACGCGGCTCGCTGCTGCTCCCCGCCGCTCAAGGTGCCCGGTCGGCGGTGGAAGAGGTGGGTGATGCCCAGTTGTGCGCCGATCTTGTCCACCCGCGCCCGCAGCTCGTCCGGCGCGGCTCCGCGCAGCTTCAGACCAAAGGCGATGTTTTCGGCGACCGTCAGATGGGGGAAGAGGGCGTAGTCCTGGTACACGAATCCCACGCGGCGGCGTTCTGGCGGCCGGCGGGTGACGTCTTGCCCATCCAGCAGCACGCGCCCGGCGCGGGGGCGATGCAGCCCGGCGATTGTCTCCAGCAGCACGGTTTTCCCGGCGCCGGTTGGCCCCAGGATGATGAAGTATTCTCCGGCCCGGACTTCCAGGTCAACCCGGCGCAAGTGGAACTCGCCCAGGTCAATCTGCAGGTGGTGAAGTTGGACGCTGCTCATCGGCGTGCCTCCTTGGCCGAGGCGGTCAGTTGCAGGAGGCTGAAGATCAGCAGGCAGATGAGGATCATCAGCGTGGCGACGGGGCGGGCGTACTGGAGTCCGTAGGATTCAAAACGTTCGTAGATCAGCACGGGCGAGACCATCGGATGGTAGGCCAGGATGACGACGGCCCCGAACTCGCTCAAGCCCCGCGCCCACATCAGCATCAAGCCGGAAAGGATGCCGCGCCAGGCCAGGGGGAAGGAGATGCGCCAAAACGCGCTCCAAGGGGACGCGCCCAGGGTGCGGGCCACGCGCTCCAAGTGCGGGTTGACCGCTTCAAATCCTTCCCGCGCGGCGTTGACCAGGAAGGAGAGGCTCACGAAGAGCATGGCGATCACGATGCCGGGCGTGGCCGATACGAATTTGAGTCCCGCGTGGCTCAGCAATTTGCCCAGCGGGCCGTACTTGCCGAAGACCATCAGCAGGGCGATGCCTGCCGCCGAGTGGGGCACGACGATGGGCAGGTTGATCAGCCCGGAGACGAGCCGCTTGCCGGGGAATTCGCTGCGGGCCAAGAGGTAGGCCAGCGGTACGCCGGTGACGAAGGCCAGCGCGGTGGCGATCATTGAGGCGTAGCCGGTGAGTAAGATCGCGTGGCGCACTTCGGCGTCCAGCAGCGTCTGCCACAGCACCCCCGGCGCGGTCGCCAGGATGGTGCGCAGCAGGGGCCAGGCGATAAAGAGCACCAGCGTTGCGCCCAGCAGGATAAAGGTCAGTTTGAACCAGTTGAGGGGGGGATTTTTCACCTTAGCCTCCAAGGGAAGGCCCCCGATCCCGTTGCGGGATCGGGGGCGTGGGAAGGGTCATTTGACCAGCGGTTGCAGCGAGGCCGGCAGGGCGTTTTTGTCGTTGGCCACCGGCGGGACGAGGGGCGGTTGCCCGGCTGCTTGCATGATGGCTTGGCCATCCGGGCCGAGCAGGAAGGCGACGAACGATTCCGCCAGTGCCGGATGCGGGGCGTTTTTGGGGATGGTCACGCCGTAGACGATGGGCGCACCGTGCTTGGTGACGGTGGTGCCCGGCTCAGAGCCGTTGATTTCCACCTGGGCTTGCTTGTAGAAGTCGGCTTGTGCCACCTGGCTCAAGTTGATCTCGTCCGGCAGGGGGATGAATTTGAGGCCGTGTTGCACGGCCACCGATTGGTATTCGAAGGCGTAGTCCATATCGCCCGATTCCAGCAGCGCGAGCAGTTCCACGGCTTTGGGGCGCACGTTTTCCGGTGGGCAGTGATCGCTCAACTGCCGGGATAGCCCCGGCACTTGGTAATACTTTTCGGCCAGTTGCCACACCAGGAGCGTGCGGTAGCCGCAGGGATCGGCGTTGGGGTCGGAATGTCCGTAGACCACGCCGTCACGGGTCAGCACGTCGTACCAGTTATCCGGGGTGATTTCGTCGGCGTACTTGGAGTGATCCGTGTAGACGATGACCATCGTATTGCGGGCGAAGCGCACGTTCCACGAGGCAAAGTCGGGGATGAGCAAGGTGTCGATCACGGTGTAGTCGGCGGAGAGCATCACGTCGGCCTCGCGCCCCAGCTCGCTGATTTTGCGGGCGGCGGCGCGGCTGCCGGAAGCCTCGGTCTCGAAGGTGACGCCGGGATGTTGCTGCGCGAATGCCTCGGTGAGTTTTTTGATCGGCACGGTGAGGCTGCCGGCGTGGAAGATGATCAACTGCTGCTCGCCTGCCGCTGCGGCGGAGGGCGTGTTCGCGGATGGCTTTGACGTGCCGCAAGCCGACAACAACATCAGCCCGATAAGCAAGGCTCCCAAGAGCCGAAAACCACGGTGTTGCATAAGAAACCTCCTGAATAGAATGATTGGCCGCTGCGGAAGCTCCGTCGGCCCCAAACAAAAAAGCGTCCGCCTGGAAAGGCGGACGCTCGCTAACGAGTCCGGTCTTCTCCTTTCCAAACACGGGAGGCGGGATCGTTTCCAATCACACCCAATGCCCAGTCCCCATAGAGTGCTCCGTAGGGGAGATGGGTCGGAGAAACGCTTCATTTGTACGTGCAGCATTGTACTTGAAAGTCGGAGGAAAGCTACCCGGTTGAGGGGGGCACTGGCGCGACGCACCTACGGGTCAAGGCGGATGAAACCGGTGCAACGTGAGGGGAGATAGCTCAACAGGTGGTTAGTCCACCGCAAGAGGCGTGGGGTCGGGAAGCACGGGGGCGACGCTCGTTAATAATGATAGCGGCACGAAATGATCGTCAGGAATTCACCATCAGCCGTGTAGACCAGGCGATTTATCTGGTCTATACGACGCGACCAAAAACCTGCCAGGCTTCCTCGTAATGGCTCAGGTTTACCGATTCCCTCAAAGGGATGACGTAACGTATCCTCTATCAAGCGGTTAATCCGCTTCAGGGTCTTGCGATCTTGCGTTTGCCAATAGACGTACCCTGCCCAAGCCTCGTCTGTCCATACCAGTTTCCTAAGCATCAGCCAATTCATGGGGTGATACTTCCCCAGCTTGATATTGCGCGATGGACTTGGCCAGATGCGCCGCGTTGGCCGGAGACCGGAGCAGATAGACTGTTTCCTGGAAACTGTTGAAGGTGTCCCAGGACATCACCACCGCATCCTCTGCGGCCCGCCGCCTGATGATGGTGTAATCCGCATCCTCGGCTACTTGATCCAAGATCAATTTTAGATCGTCTTTGGCCTTACTAAACGTTACAATGCGCATAGCTACCTCCATAATTCCCCGTAAAGATAACCGCTCACCGCAAGATGCGCGGAGAAGAGAATGAGGGAAGATGGCTCAAGGTTAATCCGTTGTTGCTCAACGTCAATCCGCCGTTGCAGAACGTGAGGGACGACAGCTCAAGCTCACCGCGAGAGACACGGAGGGCGCGGAGGCCGTGGGAAGCACAGGGGCGACGCGCCTAACTTCCCAAATTCCAGAAAATTCCGTCGCACATGGCGGAAAAACAGGGGACTTGCATTTATTAGTACAGGGAGTATTCATGCGCATAGCGCACCGCCTAGAAATTTTTGGGAAATTTCCGGAAAATCCCGCCGCACATGGCGGAAAAACGGAAAAACTTACGTTTATTAATATAGGGGGTGTTCATGCGACGGTGCGCACGGCGCACATTGGAGCACTCTGGCGCGTTTCACGTCTAGAAAGGAGGTGGTAAGCGGATAGATATTTTGGCTAGTTTCAATGATACGATCTTGGTGCCGGATAGCCTGACCTCAGGTGAGTACCGGCTGGAGGTGCGGGCGATCTTGAAGGGCGGTACGGAGGTGCGTCGCGGGTGGCTAGATGGAGTGCTCACCGTAGCGTAGACGGCGTCGGAAGTCATACGACTCCGGCGTCAGGAGAGGCCGAATCCTGGATCAAGAGCAGCCTGATCTGGGATTGGGAGCAGCCGAATCCGGCAGCGGGAACCCGGCGTATGTTGGAAGCGCACACACGGCTGTGCCGTTCCCGCGATGTAGAAGTC
>WFQZ01000308.1 GCA_015486785.1 Thermoflexales bacterium | reverse complement strand
GGTGGATAGCTTAGATGCGTTAGTGTAGCTGAGCCTTCGCCGTTCCAGGTTACCGAGCTTTAAGGAAGGCGAGCACCTCGCGGTTGAAGGCTCGAGGGTTGACGAGGTTCGACGGGTCCATCGCTTCTTGCAGCACCACGAACTTCGCGCCTTTGATTCCGGCGGCTATTTTCCGATTGGCCGCGATGAATGTGTCCCCGAATTGGTCGCCCACCATGACCAGGGTGGGGACGCGCTCTCCGTCTATCTTGTGGATGGCGTCTATGCGGTTGATGGCCTTCCGAGCCAGGATCAGTTGGTCAAAATCCACATGCCGACTTTGGCGGCGGAAGTAGTCCCGTGCCAGGGCGGCGAAGGGGGCTTTGTAGGTCATCGCCATGCCCCGCGCCAGCATGCCGGGGCCTAGGAGTTTGTAGAGTCTCAGCCCGATGATCTGCGCTTGCCCCAAGGCTTTTTCCGTTCTCGTTTTTAGCTCGCCGAAGGTATCCGCCAGGATCAACCGGTTGACCTGCTGCGGGTTGCGCATCGCGTAAAACTGCGCGATAACCCCGCCCATGCTCACGCCGATGAGGGTGCAGCTTTTCAGTCCCTTATGAGCCAGCAGGGCGTTGATTTGCTCCTCCCAATTCCGCAGGCTGAGCGTTTGCACTTTGGACGATTGCCCGTGCCCCAACATGTCCGGGGCCAGGACGAAGTAGCCGTGGGCGGCGAATTCCCGAATCTGGGGATGCCACATCTCGTGGTCTGCGCCCAGCCCGTGCAAGAGTAGCAGCGGCTCGTGGGTTGGGTCTCCGGCTTCTTGATAGAAGGTCTCGCTGCCGTCCGGATTTTTGATGATCATAGTTGCTCCTTTTTTCAGGTTGCGCCGCAACTTCTCAGGTTGCACCGCAACCTATCTACTATCCAGCCGACGCAGCAGCAGCGGCAGGTAGACCGGTGCGGGGATGGCGAAGGTGGCTTGGTCGTGATCCCATTCCCCGAACATATCCACCGAGTCTTGGGTCACTTGATACGTGCCGACGGGGGCATCGGGTGGACTGGGCCAGACGATTTGGATCCAGTTATCCGGCCAGACGATTGCGCCGTGGGGGCTGAGCACGCGCGTGGTGCTGAAGGTGAGCACCGTTTCCCCGTGCGGGTTGTAGATGGTGACGGTGGTCGTCACCGGCTGCGAAAGAGTGCGGTGCAGGTTGATGGGCAGCACCCAGCCGTAGGCCGTCTTTCCGGCTTGGAGCGTCAACGGAGGGTACAGCAGCACGTAGAAGCGTGGGGGTTGGAGCACGGCTTGGGCGCGGTTGTTGCGCTCGTCGAACTCGGCCACGGCGTCGGCGGGATCGGCGATCACGGTGATGGTGTACGGGTGGTCGCGGTTGGCCGGATTCCAAGGGATGCTGATCTCGGTGCTGCTTCCGCCCGGCAGCGCGGGGAGGGTGGCGGTGCCGACCGGCGTGCCGGTGAGGGCCGTGCCCGTGTAGAAGGCGATCACGCCTGCGGCAGGATTGAAGCCGCGATTTTCCACCTCGGCGCGGAGCGTGAGCGTCTGCGCGGTGCCCGGCCCCATCGTGGGCGTGCCGGGGCGCAGATCGGGCAGGGCCACGCCGTATGCAAAGCTGATGGCGCGGGTGGCGGTGAGGCCGTCGGCTTGCAGCGTCACGCTGAGCGTGCGCTGCCCGGCGGTCAGCGGCCAGGGCAGGGCGACGGTGCGCGTCTGTGCGCCGCTCTCCAGCGATAGCATCGCCGAGGTGTGCGTGCCGTCGTCAAGCGTCAAGTTTGCGCCGACCGTTCCGGCGGAAGGGGCGTACAGGTTCAAGATCGCGGTGACCGGCTCGGCAGCGGTGGCGTAGGCGGCGCGATCCGTGGCGACGCCTTCCAAGGTCGCCGTGCCCACGTCAAACCCCAGCGCATCGCCTGCCGATTCCCCCAGGCGGTAGGCCAGTTGATGGAAGCCCATTTGCGCGTCGCCGAGCGTGGCACTGAGGGGGCATCTGTGCTCGCCGCCGGGCGCAAAGGTGAGGCTGCGGGTGGTGGTCGGGCCGTGATGGCCGTCCGGGGCGACGATCCAGGCTTGCACGGTGACGGCCTGGGGCGCGGTGGCCTCCTCCAGCGTGACGGTGAGCACGGCTTGCACGGTGACGGCCTGGGGCGCGGTGGCCTCCTCCAGCGTGACGGTGAGCACGGCTTGCGCGGTGTCGCCGGGGCCGGTCGGGTGGGTGATCAGCCGGGCGTCGTTGAGCCGCAACCAGGGACGTTGCACCGTGAAGGGCACGTCGTGGATTTGCCCGTCGGCGGGCGTGCCGCTGTGGCGTATGGTGTAGGTGAGTTGGTGCGTGCCTCCGGCGGCGGTGAGGGGCACGGAGACATCAAATTGGCTCAGGCCGTGCGTGATGTGCTGCCCGAAGACGCCCACGTGGACTTCCCCTTGCGTGAGGGTGGTGCGCGGCGTGAGGTGGAGCGTTTCGCCGGGGCGGTACGTTTGGCGGTCAAGGAGCAGGGTGAAAGGATCGTAACAGCGGCGCAAGTAGCGCGTGCCCTGGGCGAGGATGCGCCCCGATGGCCCGCCGACGGCGAAGAAGTAGCGGCGGTCGCCGGTGAACGTGGCGGTGAGCGGCAAGGTGAGGGCGCGGCTGATTGGCTGCCGCTGCGTTTGGCCGTTGAACGCCAGCAACGCGCTCAATCCGGGGGCTTGCGCCCCGCCGAGCGAGAGGGTGACGGTGAGCGGTTCGCCCTCGGCGGCGCAGGGGCGCAGGGTGGCGGCGTGCAGGGTGAGCGATAGGCCGTGGAGCGGCACGGTGATCCCCGCAGCCGTGCCGTCAAGGGTCACTTGCCCGACGAGTGTTTGCGGCGGCAGGTCGGCGGGCAGGCCGACGGTGGCCGTCAGGGTGCGGGTGCTGTGTTCGGCGATCCAGAGATGCCAGCGGCTGCGGTGCAGTTCCGGCAACGAGAAGCCCGCATCGGCCGGCGCGGGGGCGTCCCCGCGATTGACGATCCGGAACGGCAGGCGGGCGATGGTCCCGGCGGTGAGTATGGCCGTCGGCGGGATGAGGGTGAGCGAGGCGGTGGGGTGCGTCCCGTTGGTGTGCGCCGTGGTCAACTCGCGCCCTTGCGCGTCCAGCGCGGCGGCGGTGATGGTGTAAGGGCCGGGAGCGGCGTGCAGCAAGGTCAGCGGCAGCGAGACAATGGCGGTGGCGGCGGGCGGCAGGCTGATCAGGGTGCGGGTCAAGGCCAAGCAAGCCTCCGCGCGGTGGGCGCACAGGCGCAGCGTGCCGCTGAGGGCTTGCCAGCCGGTGTTGGTGAGCGTGAGCGTGACGGTGGGCGCGTGCCGTGCGGTCAACGTCACGGCGTGCGCGGCCTGGATGGTGATCGTTGCGCTGCGGGTGGCCGTCCACGAGGCGGCGAGTTGGTGATCAAAGTAGGCCGGGTTGCGGGCGGCGCGGACGTGCAAGCTGCTGCTAATCACCCGGAGGCCGGGCGGCAGGCTGTAGGGAATGGTGCTGTGCCAGGTCGTGCCGCCGGGCAGGACGAGGTGCGCGGCGGCGTCCGTTTCCACGACCAGCGGGGTCGTGCCGCCGTTGGTCAGCGTGTAGGGCACGGCGACCGTTCCGGCGTGGGCGGCGGGCGGAACGTGCCAGGTACACGTGGGCCAGGGCCGGCTGCGGATCGTTGAGGTGAGGGTGCGGCTGAGTGAGCCGCTCAGTTGCACCAACAACGTTGCCTCGTGCGTGAGCGAGAGGGTGCGGGTGAAGCGGCGCGACGCTTGCGGCGGGAGCGTCACCAGGGCGGTGGGCTGCCCGTAGAAATCCAGCGTGGCGGTGAGCGGCACTTGGCCGGGGTTGGCTAACAGCACGTGCGCTTGGAAATCGCCGGGCAGGACGGAGCGCGGCGCGTCCAGCGTGAGGCTGAGTTGGGGGGAGACGATGAGGTAGCGGGCGTCAACCAGCGTGCCGCTGTAGGCCGCGCTGATGGTGAATTCGGTGGTGGCGGGGGGGGCGCGGGTGACGGCGGTATAGGCGTGCGTCCCGCCGCCGGTCAAGGTGAACTGCGCGGTGTAGAACGGCTTGCTGTTGCGGGAAAGGGTCAGGCTCAAGGGGGCGGTGGCGTGGCTGTCGGTGTTGCGCACGATGCCGGTGACGGTGACGAGTTGGCCGGGGCGGTAGGCGGGCGCGTCACTGTTCAAGGTCACGGCGAAGGGGCGCGGGTGGATGAAGAACGAATCCCGCGCCTCGCCCTGCGGCTGCCCGTGGGCGTTGGTCAAGCTGGCCCGCAGGTCGTACCCGCCGGCGACGGTCAGCCCGGCGGAGATGTGCCCGGTGACGGTGCAGCTTGCGCCGGGGGCCAGGCGGATGGAGGCTCGCCCCAGGTCGTAGGTGAAGCCGCGTTGCGCCAGCGTTTGGGTGACCAGGCCGCTCCGAGGGTCGGCGAACAGCATCGTCAGCCGATAGGGGCGGTGACTGCTGGGGGTATCTCCGGCGGCCTCCAGCGTCAGGTAGTAGCGGCCCGCGTCCACGTCGGCGGTGACGGTGATCGCGCCGCCGACCGGGCCGTCGGCGGTGGCGAGCTGGCTGCCGTCGTCGGCGGTGAGCGTGAGGCGCAGGGCGAGCAGCGATCCCGCCGCATCGGCTACCGCGAGCAGCCGCCCCGATTGGGCTACGTCCACGCGGTAGAAGTCGCGGTCGCCTGCCGGGCCGAGCAATCCCGCCGTGGCGGTGTTGATGGTGATGGGGGTGGCGTGGGCGAGGGTGTCGTTTGGCTCGTGGGGATCGTCTGTGAGCGCGAAGTAGCCGGGGGCGAAGGTGCGGGTGATAATCCAGGGGCGGGTGAGCACCGCGCCGCTGAACAGGGTGGCCGTGGGGGTGGTGCTGCCCCACCAAGTGTAACGTGCGTCCAGGGGCGTTTGGCTCTCGGCGACGGCTTGGGCGGGATCGTTGTCCCATACGCTGCTGTGGCGCACGGTGAGTTGCGCGTTGCTCGCGCTGCCCACGCCGCTGCCGTGGTTGCCGCGCACGGTGACGTGGCTCAGCGTCATCGCGCTGCTCGCGCCGGTGGCGTAGGCGCCGAAGTCATCGCCGCTGCCGTCGCCGTTGTAGGCGATGAGCGTATCGCTGAGGACGGCTTGGCCGCCGCTCTGCACGCGGATACCGGCGGAGGGGCCGCTTGCGCTGTTGGTGACGATCTCGCTGCGGCGCACGATGGCCGTGCCGCCGTCGTGAATCCAGAGTCCGGCGCGGGGGCGGACTGAGTTGCCGTTGCCCGCGCCGCGCACGATGGCTTCATCCAGGAGGGCCGTGCCGCCGTCAAGGTTCAGGCCGGCCCATTCGGTGGGGCCGCCGCTTTCTGAGTCGAGCAAGATCGGGTCGGTGATGGTGCCTACGGCGTGCAAGTGCCCTTGGATCACGAGTTCGGCCAAGGGGGCACAGCCGCGCAGCACGGTGGCGGGCGGCAGGGTGAGCGTGATGGCGGCGGGCACGATCATTTGTCCCAACAGGCGGTAGGCGGTGACGCCCCAGGTGACGGGCAGGGTGAAGTCGGCGGCGAGCGAGCCGTCATCTATTTCCGCCGTCTGGCTGATGAAGGTGAGCGCGGAGGCGCGTTCCCAGTTGCGTGGGGCGAGTCTGAGGCCGGGGCCGAGGTTGTCTTCAAAGGTGCAGCCGCTGACGGTGACGATCCCGTTCCCTCGCAGGGCGTCGGCGACGCGGTTGCGGCGGAAGGTGCTATCAAGCACGGTGACGGTGCTCTGGCCGGTGACGCGCATGGCGTAGTCGTTGCCGTCGCTGTCATCGCCGTTGGCGGTGAAGGTGGTTGTGCTGATGACGGCGCGGCTGTCGTTTATCCACAGTGCCCCGAAGTTCAAAACCCCATTGTTGCTGCTGGAAAGGATTTTCCCGTGGTGCAAGGTGATGCCTCGCGCGGTGTTGTTGACGTAGATCGCCGCCGGAGCGGGGACGATGGAGCTGCTGCCGCTGTGCCCGGAGTCTCGCACGGTGACGTAGGCTAATTGGCCGCTGCTGGTGGGGCCGTCAAAGTACAGGCCGTCCCACGTTTTCGGGGTCTGCGCGGTGGAGGCGAAGGTGATGGGGGCGGTGGGCGTGCCCACGGCGATCAAGCGGCCTTGCACGTGGAGGTATGAGCCGCCGGTGCTCAGCTCCACGCGCATCTCCACGCCGGGGGCGACGGTCAAGGTGACGCCGGGGCGCACGGTGACGCGCCCGGAGGTTTCGTAGCCGCGCAGGTGGGGCAGCAGGGGCAAGGTGGTGTCGCCGGTGATTGTCCCGCCCACGATGAGGGCGTAGGGCGTGGTGGCGGTGAAGGTGTTGTGCTGCCAGTGGACGCGGTGCAGGTGTTCCGGGGCGAGGCGCATCACCCAGCCGTTGTTATCGCGGAAGGTGTTGCCGGTGAGCGTGAGCGCGGTGGTGCTGCCGGCGGCGTAGAGTACGTAATCGGTGCTGCGGCTGCCGTTTCCGGCGACGAGGGTCCGGCTGAGCGTCAAGCGGCTTTCGTCAATGTGGAGTGCGTCGTAGCGGTTGGCGTGTGAGCCGGAAAGGACGGTGCAGTTTTCCAATGTTACCGCTCCGCCCACGTTATCCAGCGTGAGCGCACTGCCTTTGGTGCTCCCCAGAACGCTGTTGCTGTTGCCGCCGTTGCGCACGGTGGCGTAACGGAGATCGCCGGAGGCAGACGCGCCTTGAAATACCAGCCCCGACCATCCGCCTGCCGCGCCGCTGACGGAGGTGAAGGTGATGGGGCGGGTGGGTGTGCC
>WFQZ01000307.1 GCA_015486785.1 Thermoflexales bacterium | reverse complement strand
GAGGAATTGGGCGCAGTTCCTAGAGTGATCTAATATGTCGGTTAGTCAGGCCGAAATTTCAGCATACCAAGGAGGCAACTATGGCACGTCGTAAATCTCGCGGGGGCTTCGGAGGCGCACGCGGCCTCAACCCCAACAACTTGATGAAGCAAGTTCAGCAGATGCAGGAAGAGATGGCCCGTTTGCAGGCGCAAGCGGAGTTGGAAGAGTACACAGTTTCCGCCGGCGGCGGGATGGTTGAGGTGGTCATCACCGGCGGGCTGGAGGTGCGCAGCATCACGCTCAAGCCGGAGGTGGTGGACCCGGAAGATGTGGAAATGCTGCAAGATTTGATCGTCGCCGCCGTCAACGAGGCGATCCAAACCGCTCAGGGCAAGGTCAACGAGAAGATGTCGGCCCTCACCGGCGGTTTGGGCATCCCCGGACTCTAAACGATGAATGCCGCCGTTCCGCCTTCCGTCACGGAGCTGATTGAGGCGTTTTCGCAGTTGCCGGGCATCGGGCCGAAGACCGCCTCACGGCTGGCGTTTCACCTGCTGCGCGGGCAATCGGAGCTGGCCTTGCGGTTAGCCGACGCGCTCCACGGGCTGGTTGAACGCACACAGTTTTGTTCCATCTGCTACAACGTGACGGAAAACGATCCGTGCCCCATCTGCGCCGACGAGACCCGTGATCACAGTCTGGTATGCGTGGTTGAGGAGCCGTTGGACGTGCTGGCAATGGAGCGCACCGAGCGTTACCGAGGCGTGTATCACGTGCTCCACGGGGCTTTGTCGCCGCTCAAGGGCGTCTTTGCCGAAAACCTCCGCATTGCCGAGCTGGAAGCTCGCGTGCGCAGCGGCGAGGTGCGCGAGATCATCTTGGCGACCAATCCCACCAGCGAGGGGGATTACACCGCGGCTTACATTCTGCAACGGCTCAAGGGCCGTGAGGTGCGCATCACCCGCTTGGGGCGGGGGCTGCCGATGGGCGGCGATCTGGAGTACGCCGACGCCGTCACGCTGACCCGTGCGCTGGAAGCGCGGCAGGAGTTGTAATATGCGTCACATCTGGGAGCTTGATATTCAACAGGGTTGGTACATCGGGCTGGCTATCGTCGCCGTGCTGCTGGTGCTCAGTGTGGGCGCGGTGGTGCTCGCGGCGACGCAGCCGGTTTCCATCCTCACCTTCCTGCTGGCGATGCTGGCCGTGGTCGGTCTGGCGATCACGGCGCATATCAGCTACGCGCTGTGGGGTCTGGTGAACGCGGTGTACGAAATGGACCGCAACGCGCTGGTCATCCGCTGGGGCGGGCGTTCGCACCAGATACCGATGGCCGCGATCCAGGAGGTGCGCACCGGGGATGAGGTCGCGCCACCCAAGATGCGGTTCGGCATCCGCTGGCCGGGGTATTTTGTGGGGCACGGGCAAGACGCCGAGCACAAGCCGATCTTGTTTTACGCCACCCGCCCGCCGACGCAGCAACTCATCATCCGCACGGCCACGGCGGACTACGCCATTTCGCCCGCCGACGCCGAGGAATTTCTGCAAGCCCTCATTGAGCGGCTGGAGATGGGGCCAACGCACGAGGTGGAGGAGACGGCGACCCATCCCGCCATATTGGATTGGCGCATCTGGCGGGATCGTTGGGCTATGGGGATGTTGGGGCTGGGGCTGGGGACGTTCCTCCTGCTGCTTGCCGCGCTCTGCTGGCGGTATCCGTACTTGCCGGCGCAGATTATCATGCGTGCCGATGCGCACGGGCACGCGCTGCTCGTCGCCCCTGCGGCCCGCATCTTTCACCTGGCCTTGATCGGCGGGGTGATTCTGTTGCTCAACGACGGATTGGGGTTGTATCTCTATCTCCGCGAGCGGATGGCCAGCTATTTCCTGTGGAGCGGGTTGCTGCTCCTGGAAGGCAGTTTGTGGATCGCGTTCCTGATGATCCTGGCTCAACAGCTATGATCCGCCTGGTAGCCTGCGACCTGGACGGCACTTTGATGGGGCACGATCAGCGGTTCGGGCCGCGCCTGCTGCGTGCGCTGGCGGAGGCGCAACGGCGCGGAATCACCGTCACCCTGGCGACCGGGCGGATGTTTTCCGCCACCAAGCCCTTCGCCGCGCAACTGCGGATCACGTCGCCGTTGATCTGCTATCAGGGCGGCTGGATTCAGGCCCCGGACGATGCCGCGCCGAGGTTCCGCGCCCCGCTCCCGCCGGACGTGACCCGTCAAGCCCTGGACTTGGGGGCCGCCGCACGGTGGCACACAGTCTTGTACGCCGATGGCGCGATCTATTTGCAGGAACAGACCTACCCGCAGAAGTTCTACGAGATGCTGTTGGGCATCACCACCGCCGTAGGCATCCCCTGGGACGAAGTCTTGGACGCACACACACCGGACAAGGTGTTGTTCGTCGCCGAACCGGAGGCCATTCCGGCAATGGCGGCGCGGCTGCGGCAGCGGATCGGGGCGCAAGCGGAAGTGGTCCGCTCGCACGCGATGTTCGTCGAAGTGGTGCCGCGCGAGGTGAACAAAGGCCGTGCGCTCGCCTGGCTGGCCGAGACGCTGCACATCCCGCAAGCGGAGGTGCTGGCGATTGGCGATCAGGAGAACGATGCGGCCATGCTCCGCTGGGCCGGCATCGGCGTGGCGATGGGCAACGCCACCGCGCCCGCCCGTCAAGCCGCCGATTGGGTCGCGCCGTCCTTGAGCGATGAGGGCGCGGCGGTCGCGCTGGAGAAATTTGCGCTGGAAGGATAAGACAATTACACCGGAGGCAATGTGACAGAGGCAAAGTACGAGAACCTCGTTTTCAAGGTCCCTCAAGAATCAGAAGATTACCGAGAATGTTCCGGGTTTGTGGTTGGTGCAATCGAAAAAATCATCCAGGGCGCAATGGATGAGAATCGGAACAGAATAATCATTAACACGAATTTGAAACTCGGCCTGCCGATGGAAAATGTGAACAAGATCGCCGGGCCGTTCATTGAAGCCTGGGCCTACGAAGTTTTCTCAGATGTGTTGGCGGACGAGAACAATGAATACCATCTGGTAAATGTTGAAGCTGGCGAACGGCTCAATATGGCCGATCTCATATTGCAGTTCAAAAGGAGACGCAAACGGCGGTCCTCGGTCACCGGCAACATTGACGTTAAGGCCACCAGTCAAGACATTAAGGGCAGTGGTAAGTCACCGAATATCACCTCCTTTGCCAGAATTAGAACCGCATACGTCAAGGACCCCGATTTGATTTTCATCATCCTGTCCATCAAACATCAGGTTTACAGTCAGAGGAACCGCGAAACGCAGATGATGATGGGGGTTATGGAGATTATCAGTTTCAATGCTTACGACCTCAAGTACCTCGCGGAAGCGGACTTGCGTTACAATCCCGCACTGGGAAGTGGGCAAATTCAGATTCGGGATATTCACTACGTTTCACAAGAGATCCGAACCGTGTGGGAGTTTTGTCAGCTACTTGACCGAAAGTGCATCGCTTCTAAAAAAGGGTTTGAGGGATGGTATCACTACGCGACGCGGTACGGGTGGGTGAAAGGAGATAACCAGACCTAATCCAAGGGTGAAATGATGGCTCAGATTGACATTTGGGAAGGGGATGCTCTGGAACTTTTAAGAGGTGTCCCCAGCGAGAGTATAGATTTGATCATAGCCGATCCACCTTACAACCTCGGCAAGGATTACGGGAATGGGCATCAAATCAGAGGCTTTGAAGAGTACCTAGACTTTTCAAGGAGATGGCTATCGGAAGCCCACAGAATCCTAACAGAGCGCGGCAGCATTTACGTGTTTATGGGAGTGCGTTTCATCTCTTACTTGTACGACATTATGGAGCGAGAACTCAAGATGTACTTCAATAGCTGGATATGTTGGCACTATACCCAGGGGATAGGGAAAAAGAGAGGCTTTTCCCCTCGTCACGATGACATCTTAATGTTCAATAAATCGCAGCACTTTACCTTCAACCTTGATGCGGTCCGTGTGCCTCAGAAGTACTATCGGGCAAGGAATAATATGAGAGGGGCAAATCCAGGAGATGTCTGGCAATTTTCCCATGTCCACTATTGCAACGAAAACCGTCAAGCACATCCTACCCAAAAGCCGGAGGGGCTGATCGAGCGCATGGTTTTGGCTTCCTCCAATGAGGGAGATACTGTGCTAGACCCTTTCGCCGGTAGCGGCACTACCTTGCGCGTTTGCCAGCAACTGAACCGAAATTGTATCGGGATTGAGCTGAATCCTGAATACGTCTCATTAATAAGGAATAGGTTGTCGAAGCCGTTTTACGGCTTCGACAGTATCGACCCGAGGATGGAAAGAGTCCCTTTTGATCTTAGAGATACCGAACTCAGGCAAGAGTATCTAAGGAATCATATCGCTTGGTTTCTGAGAAACCACAGAGGCTCCTATCAAAAATTCAGCAAGCTGGTCAAAGATATGTATGGTGAGGAAGTGCCGCATTTGGAAAACCAGCAGGCAAGGCAACTCACGCTGATTGGGAATCTCTAGCCGTCAATCAGCGGCTGCTAACTGATCACAAGCTAATGTAAAGAGGAGGCTGAAATGAAGTGGGTAACTCGTTCACACGTGCATGTGGACCGCGTAGCGTGTCCATGGCTGATCGCGCGATTTGTAGACTCGGAGGCGGAATTTATCTTCGTGCCCAAGAGCCAGGTCAAGCGCGTGGCGGAGGAAACCGGCGCGATTCCGTTTGATGCGCCGGGGGTGGAGTTGGGGCATCACGATGGCAAGTGCTCTTTTGAGACGATCATCGAGCACTTTGAGTTGACCGACAAAGCCTTGCTGCGCCTGGCGAAGATCGTCCACAGCGCGGACGTCCGCGCGGACCGAGACGCGGATCCGATAGCCGTGGGGCTGGAGGCTTTGGCCGTGGGCTACAGTCTGCGCTTCCCGGACGATCTGGAGAACCTCGAACGCCAGTTTGAGGTCTACGACGCGCTGTACGCCTGGTGTCGGCTGCAAGTGGCAAGCGGAAAGTAGCTGCAATCAGACGGCCCGGTAGAGCATTGCTCGCCGGGCCGTTTTTTGTTCCCCCGCCTCGGATGAATAACTTCAGAGGGCAGAGCTTGGGGCGATCAATTGCCCCGGCCCTTTCCCCAGGAATTGACCGTACACGATTACCGCTTGCCCGCCGCGCATCTGTGGTTGGTAAACGGCAATCCACGGCGCACGAGCGGCGTAAACTTGGGTCAAGCCGGTGTAGAGCCAGTGGGGAAGTTTTCCCCCCAGCATGACGCCCATCCCGGGGGGCAGTTGGGGCACGAGCACCCCTTGAGCTTCCCAGTAGTCCAGATAGGTCGCCGGGATGGCGAAGTCAACGCGCCAAAAGTCGTCGTGCCGGGTCACTAGGGCTTGCAGTGGTGAGTGGTGCGGCACGTTGCCCAGATGCAATGTCGGTGGCTTAATCCATCCCAGGCGAGGATCAAACTGGTACAGGGTTTCGGGATAGGTCAACCGGGCCACGGCGGCATAGAGCCAGTTGGGCGCGCGTCCGTAGAGGCCGAGAGGTATGCCGGAGGGCAGATAGTCGAGGACGGCGGGCAGGTGTTCCGGTTCCCAGGTGGCTTTTTCGCCGGTGAAGGGGACGCCGAGGGTGCGGGCCAGGCGGTCGATGTCCACGGTGGTTTCGACCGGGGCGAGGCACAGATGAGTGAGGCGCAGTTCGTCAGGGTCGTAGGCAAAGAGGCGGGCGACGCGCTCGGTGAGGGCGTCAAAGGTAGGCCCGGCGGCGGTCACGCCGCGTTCCAGCCCGGCGATGACGCCGCGCAAGAGCGGCTCGGTCTCGGTGACGCGCTCCTGCTCGCGCAAGGCGGAGCGCAGGTCGGCCAGCAGTGTCAGCCCGTGGCGGGCGATCATCGCTTCCCAGGCGTTGTGGGCGGCCTCATCGCCGGTGAGCAGGATGGCGTGGGTACAACTATCAAAGATGCGTTCTTGGTCGGGCGTCGGGCGACCGCCCACGTCCACGATCAACGGTAGGTGGCGGGCGTCAATGTCGCGGCAGATGCGGTCGACCCAGCGGGATGTGCCTTGTCCCTTGGCGCGGATGCGGCGCACCAGCCTTTGATCGGCTTCGTTGGCCCAGTCGCCTTCGCCGTCGGGGTAAGCGCGGATCACGTAGTGTTGCGCGCCGCGCTCGCGGAGGGCGTGGGTGAGGCTGTAGGTGAGGACGGATTTGCCCATGTGGGGCGGGCCTCCGATTAGAATTGCGGGAAAGAGTTTCATCATTACACCTCGTGAAAGGAATGAGTATGAATCCAAGTGTGTTGGTCAGTACGATGGGCGGGCAAGCGCAGGTGGTGACGTTCGCGCTGGACGCGCTGCTGGCCCAGGGGGAGGAGGTCGAGCAAGTGGTGGTGCTGCACCTTTCGCCGGAAGATGCGCGGGTGCAGCGGGCGTTGATCCAGTTGGGGCGGGCGTTCGCCGACGATTTTTACGCGCACGCCGGTCGTCCTTGCCGTTTCCGCCACGTGGCGATCCGGGACGACGTCCGCCCGCTGAGGGACATTCGGCAGGAGGCAGATGCTGTGGCGACTTGGCAGGTGGTGCGCGAGGTGCTGTCCACGCTCAAGGTGCAGGGACGGCGGATACATCTGTGTCTGGCGGGGGGCCGGCGGATGATCGGGCTGCTGGCTCTGTCGGCGGCGATGTTGATCTTTGATCAGTACGACCGGGCGTGGCACATGTACACGCCGCGCGAGTTTCTGTCCCGTGCGCGGGATGGGGCGATCTTGCACGCCGGCCCGGCGGACGGGGTGCGGTTGATCCAGGTGCCGTTGACGCCGTGGGGAGCGTATTTCCCCGGCCTGCGGGCGCTGGCTCAGGCCACGCCGGAACAGATGCTCGCGGCCCCGCTCCGCTTGATGGACCGTTCCGACCGTGCGCGGTGTGAGGCGGTGGTGGCGCAGTTGACGACCCGGCAACTGGAGGTGCTGCGTGCCTTTGCGCCGGGTCGGTCGCCGCAAGAGGTGGCGGAAGTGCTGTGCATCAGCCTCAAGACGGTGGACACGCACAAAACGGTCATCTTGGGCGAGTGCCGGAATGCCTGGGAAATTGACGAAAAGAAACGATTGGACTATCATTTTCTACACGATAAATTTGGGTTGTTTTTCGATGATGATAGCACAGGGTGAGGCGAAAAACGTCAGAGGTTTCTCTGAGGTTTTTCGGGGGTTGCTCCGATGAAGAGCGCGGGGCGGTGTGGTAATCTATTGAATGAGGAGGTGCTTTATGCGAGAGTTGGGTGTGAGGTTGGAGACGGTGACGGATGTGATGGTGAGCAAGAAGGAGGAGATAGATGACTGACATGGAGCAATTTCAGACGAAAAACCTGTTTTTGTTAATCGGCACTAATCCATTGCCGAATTACGTGGCTGCTAAATTGTTGCTTGCTCAAGGCGGCACGATTTACCTCATCCACTCACGCGATACTGCAACGGTGGCGGAGCGGTTGGAGCGGTATTTGCGCGACAAGAAGTACCGGGTAAAGATGCCTCAAACGGTGGTAGAGGCTGATGCGCAAGACATTGAGAACCGAATCCGCACACTGGTCGGGGAGTTGGATGGTAGCGTAGGGCTGAACTATACCGGTGGCACCAAGGCGATGGCTGTGCATGCCTACCGGGCCGTGGAACAGATACGGTCTGACGCCGTTTTCAGCTATCTGGATGCTAAAACCTTCGAAATGCGGATCGACCGTCCCCAGTGGCGCGAGCAAGTGTTACTGCGGGTGACGCCAAGTCTCGAGGATTTGCTGAACCTGCATGGAGCTTTCTTCCAGAAAGGATCTCCCAAGTCGTATGAAAACATCGTGATGTTGCCTGTAGCTCAGGCTTTGGCGCAGGCGGCGTCCCGCGACGGGCTGCGTGATTGGCGGCAATGGTGTGATCAGGAGTTACGCCAAAAGGCACACAGCGGCAGCGGATGGAAAGCGAAAAGAGAATTACGAACTCTGGAGCTGAGATGGCCCACGGACGAAAGCCTCGCCGAGGTCGTACAGTCCCTGCGAGAGGCTCTGGGACTAGAAGACAGTGAGACACTGCCGCTCGACCCAGCCAAGATACCGGGTTGGCCTTTCCGCAAACGTGATCCCGAACGTCTTTGCCGATGGTTAGATGGGGAATGGCTGGAGCATTATGTGTTGCACAGCGTTGTATCTGTTGCCGGCCCATTGAAACTGCACGATTGCGTAATGAATTTGAAGACAGATCGTGACCGTTCGGATGTGGATCTCGAGTTGGACGTGGCAGCGATGCGCGGCTACCAACTCTTCGGTATCTCTTGCACAACTAGCGTAGAAAAGCACCTGGTCAAATCCAAACTTTTCGAGGCTTACGTGCGGGTGCGTCAACTCGGCGGGGACGAGGCCCGCGTGGGGCTGATCTCTGGATGGAGCAAACCGGAGAAATTCGAGCGCGAAGTCGCCCGCGCCTGGGACGCGAAGGGCAAAATCAAGGTCTTTGGGCCTCAGCATTTGGCTGACCTGGGACAAGAACTGGACCGGTGGTTCAAGACCGCCGCTTGAGAGAAAGGAGGGACACTTATGCCTGAGTACACATTGACGGTGTTGGACACACCCGGCATCCAAAAATACATCTTTGGCAGCAACCGATTGCGCGAGAACATCGGAGCCTCCGAACTGGTGCGCCAGGCCAGCATAATCTGGCCGCTGCAAATACTTGAAGGTATGGGCGAGACAAACGTTGCCGACCCGCGAGCAGACGATCCGGCACGGCGGTTAGATGACAACAAGCATATCGAAGACAATCATCTGCTGGCCGAAGTCGTCTATGTCGGCGGCGGAAACGTCGTCATCCTCTTTGCCGAGAGGCAAAAAGCGCAAGAGTTTGTAACGCAGTGGAGCCGTTGGGTCATCGAAGAAGCCCCCGATCTGGAACTGGCCGCCGTCCACGTTCCGCTGGATTGGGATCGGGACTATCTGGGAGACAAGGTGCAGGAGGCAATGGAACACTTGATGCACCACAAGCAGAGCCGCCGCCCCTCGACGCCGCTTCTCGGCATGGGTATGACGGTAGCCTGTCAATCCACCGGCTTGCCGGCGACGACGACCAACGCTGAACACGGCGCGCCCAAAAGTGAATCAACTCCCATTTCTGACGCGGTGGGCGCTAAGTTGGAGGCCGTGCAGGGTGCTAACGATTGGCTGTGCCAACTCTTACCTGGTGATGTACAGAGAGACAAATACGAATTTGCCCTCGATTTTGACGATTTTGGACGCAGCAAAGGTGAGATGAGCTACATCGCCGTCGTCCATGCCGACGGCAACGGGATGGGCGATTTCTTCCGTGTCATTGCTAAGAACTACGAGGATTCACGGACCTACATCCAGAAGGTGCGGAGTGCATCCATCCACGTGGCTCAGGCTGCTGGGGATGCTTGCCGACGCACGGTGACAGATTTGCTCACTAATATGGACTTTGATGACCGGGGCGATCCCCAGATCGCCAAAACCGTGCCAGTGCGCGACGGAAAACTACCTTTCCGCCCGCTCGTCTTTGGCGGCGACGACGTGACCTTTGTCTGCGATGGACGGCTGGGGCTGCCGCTGGCCGCGCTCTACTTGCGTTATTTCGAGGAGGAAGCACAAAACCACAACCTCGACCTGCACGCCTGCGCCGGGATCGCCGTCGTCAAGACGCACTACCCCTTTGCCCGCGCCTATCAACTGAGCGAGGCCCTGGCCGGAAACGCCAAGCAGTACGTTAGGCAAAAGGGCACCGACTTTTCTGCGCTGGATTGGCACTTTGCTGCTGGAGGTCTGCTGGGCAGCATCAAGGAGATACGCGACCGCGAATATACTGTTGGGGCCGGGAAACTCTACGTGCGCCCGCTCCCTCTGCGGGCTGACGGCGACTGGGGCAATTGGCCCAACTTTGAGCATGTGGTCATAGAACTGAAGGAATCCGCTGCGGAACACCTCAATAAAGTTATGGCCCTGCGGGAGGTGTTGCGTGATGGGCCAGACTCCGTAAAGCGTTTCCTGCTCCTCTACGGTGACCTGCCTCAGTGGGAAGGGGCCGGAGACGATATGCAGGCAACTGGCTGGGTTGGTGATGTATGCGGCTATTTCGACCCCATCGAGGCAATGGACTTTTACGTCCCCTTGGAGGTGAAACGATGAAGCTGAAACTGACTCTCCTGAGCGATACCACCTTTGGACGTGGCGATGGTGTGGCCGGACTGGTGGACGCCGAGGTGGAACACGATGAATACGGTATGCCTTACTTGCGCGGCCGGACGCTCAAGGGTTTGCTCGCCGGGGAGGCGGCCAACATTCTGTTCGCACTGAAGCAGTTTGCTGCTGCTGACAAAATCGAGCGTTGGGAAAAGGCCGTCCAATACCTCTTCGGTTCCCCCGGCAGCACCCTGGAGACCATTGCTGCTTTGCACGTTGGCGATGCCTGCTTGCCAGATGATTTGCGACAGGCTGTCGCTGCTGACATTGACGCCCAGAAGTACACTGCTGGCGATGTGTTGGAGTCGCTGACGACCATCCGTCGCCAGACGGCAATGGACGAAAGCGGCGTGCCGGAGAAAGGGACTTTGCGAGCCATGCGGGTCGTCTTGCGGGATACTACCTTCGAGGCTAATTTGCACTTCATCCAACCGCCGGACGATGACGCACTGGCCCTCCTGGCTGCCTGTACCAAGGCCTTGCGCCGGGTGGGCACCGGAAGCAATCGCGGACGTGGACGAGTACAGGCCACGTTAGTAGACGACAACCAGGATGTGACCGCGACTCACTGGAACCACTTTCAAGAGGAGGTGCGCCGATGATCTCCATCCGTTTCGAGATTCGCCTCAAAGAGCCGTTGCTGGCGACGGCGGTGGAGGGCGACCCCAATAGTTCTGTCTCGCTCCCCTACATCCCCGGCAGCCTGATACGCGGCGCGTTGGTCAGCCGTTACCTGCGATCTCACTCCACCGCTGACCTGGCTACAGACCCGCAGGCGCGACGGCTTTTCTTCAATGGTGAGACATGCTTCCTGAACGGTTATCCCGCCGACGACGGCGACAAACGCGCCCTGCCTACACCCGCCAGTTGGTACAAGGAGAAGGGTAGCGGGGATGAGTTCACAGCCTACGACCTGAGCCTCGAAAAACCCGATGAGGAAGCCATTTCCCACCCCGTCCAGGTTGCCAAGCCGTTCTGCACCCTCGACGATGATGGGGTGGCAACACTCTACGAGCCACGTAAGCAAATCACCATCCACACCCAGCGGGATCGAGTGCTGGGTCGGGCCACTGAAGGCAGCGGTGCGATCTTTCAGTACGAGGCGTTGGCCGCCGGGCAGACCTTTATCGGCTTTGTGCTCTGCTCCGGTGATGAAACGGCCAATGCTGTAGTCCAACTGTTCCAGGAGGGTGACATCTTTATGGGGGGCTCGCGTAGCGCGGGCTATGGCATGGTAGAAATCAAGGCGCAGACTCTGAAGGGTAAATGGAGAGAAGCCCCTAACCAAGAGATGGAGACGATTCAAGCGGGTGATATCTTCTCTCTCACATTGCTCAGCAACGCCATTCTGCGGGATGGGAATGGTCACTACACCGGCTTTCTCACGCCAGAGATTCTGCAAACCGGCCTGGGCGTTTCTTTGACACTGCTTGATGATTACACTTTCTCCCACAGCGGAATCGTGGGCGGATTCAATCGCAAGTGGGGATTGCCTTTGCCCCAAGTGCCCGTCGCCCGCGCAGGGAGCATCTACACCTTCTGCGCCGAGAGCGACATCCCGGTCGACAAGCTCCAATCTCTCCTGGATAACGGCATCGGCGAGCGGCGGGCGGAAGGGTTCGGGCGCGTCGCTCTCCACTGGAACCAGTCGGAGAGCGTGGATGTGAGAGATCCCGTCCGGGGGCATCTGCCGCCGGTGAAATTGGACGAATCCAGCAAAAGCGTGCCTTTGGCCCGCCGCATGGCAAACCACATACTGCGCCTCGATCTGGACGCCCAACTGACCGCGCGGGTCAACAAACTTCGTCTCAAGGGCGATATCAAGAACAACCAACTCTCCACCATCCGCATCCTGGTGCGTGGAGCACGCCTAAGCGGTGACGTGCAACCGATACTCGACCGTCTGAAGGGTATGAAAGTGGAGAATGCGGGACGGGATCGGGTTCCGCGTGAT
>WFQZ01000306.1 GCA_015486785.1 Thermoflexales bacterium | reverse complement strand
GTGCAAGACATTGCGATGGCGATGCTGGCTCTGGCGGAAGACCGCCCCTTGGCGGATGTCGAGCCGCTGCGCGAGCCGATCTTCTCGCGTCCCACGCCGCTGACCACCGGCGATG
Organism: Thermoflexales bacterium; assembly: GCA_015486785.1. GTDB lineage: Bacteria > Chloroflexota > Anaerolineae > B4-G1 > SLSP01 > S014-19. Next base: position 14,232 of record WFQZ01000306.1, on the reverse strand, counting down.
CCGCGATCATTGACGAGCGCGGGCGCATCCTGCTCATCCGGCGGGTTGATAGCGGCCTGTGGGCGATGCCCGGCGGGCTGCTGGAAGTCGGCGAGACCCCGGCGGAAGGCACGGCCCGCGAGGCCCTGGAAGAGACAGGCGTTGCTTGTCAGCCGCTCGCGCTGGTGGGCGTGTTTGATTCCCGCCACTGCGGCGGACATTCTGGGCAGCACCTGTACCACTTCGTGTTCCTCTGCCGCCCGCTGACGGAGGAGGCACAATCGCCTTCCCACGCCAACGAAATCACCGCCCGCGCCTGGTTCGACGAAGCGGACTTGCCGCCGGATTTGGCCCCGGCGCATCGGCGGCGGATTGAGGTAGCGTTTCGCATCTGGCGCGGGGAAAGCGCGGCCTACTTCGACGCGCCGGAAACGTCCCCCGTTGGCTAAATTTAGAGCATGAGTATAATTGTGATCGCGTTTGGCCACTGAACCGCTGAACGAATTGTTTTTGACTCTCATCACCACCGGGGAGCTTTCCCCGCAAAACACATCTGTTTAACACCAGGAGGCACTATGAAAATCAGCTTTACTTTGAACGGTACGCATCGCACATTTGAGATTGAACCCCGTGAAACCTTGTTCCAAGTCCTGCGCCGCAATGGAATTTACAGCGTCAAATTCGGCAGCGAAGACGGCACGGCGGGATACAGTGCCGTTTTGATGAACGGCAAATTACGCAATAGCGTGGTCACGCTGGCCGCCCAGGCGAACGGCACGGAGATTCTCACGCTTGAGGGACTGAGCGGCTCGTCTCGGCCGGGCTGGCATAAAGTTGCCGCGTGGCATCCTCTGCAAAAGGCGTTCATCGAAACCGGCGCGATTCAGAGCGGCTACGACACCCCCGCGTTGATCCTGGCCGGGAAAGCGTTGCTGGATCGCAACCCCAATCCCACCGAGGCGGAAGTCCGTGATGCCATCAGCGGGATCATCTCCCGCGAAACCGGCTACACCAAGCCGGTGGAGGCGATCTTGCGGGCGGCGGCCTATCTGCGCGGCGAAGACCCCGGCCCCGTTGAGGGCGGGCCGGGCAATGAGATGTTCTTGATGCCCGAAGACCTGTTCCCCACGCCCGAAGAACCGGAGCCGCTGGAAGGCGCGGGAGGCACGCAAACCCAGGTGAAAATTCAACCGCGCGTCTTTGTGACTCCGGAAGCGCAAGAGTTCAATGTGGTGGGCAAGCCGCTCCCCAAAGTGGATGCGCCGAAGTTGGTGCAGGGCAAGCCCGCCTTCGTGGCCGATTTCGAGCGGCCCGGCATGTTGTACGCCAAAATCCTGCACAGCCCCCACGCGCACGCCCGCATCAAAGAGATTGACACCTCCGCCGCCGAATCGCTGCCCGGCGTTCACGCCGTATTGACCTACAAAAACGTCCCGCGCGTGATCTACTCCACCGCCGGACAATCGTATCCCATTCCCGGCCCGCTGGACTATGTGAGCTTTGATAACAAAGTCCGCTACGTGGGAGATCGGGTGGCGGCGGTAGCTGCCGAAACACCGGAGATCGCCGAGCAGGCGTTGGAGTTGATCAAGGTGGAATACGAAGTGCTCCCGCCGGTGCTGAGCATTGACGAGGCGATGGCCGAAGGTGCGCCCGTGATCCACGATGAAGAGGATTACGTGGATTTTGGCGATAGTGATGCCTCCCGCAACCTGGTGGCGAAGGTGCGCTTGGATTTGGGCGATGTGGAAGAGGCCATCGCGCAGGCGGATTACGCCTTCGAGACCACGGCAGAGACGCAGAAGATGAAGCACATCCCCTTGGAGCCGTGGGTCACGCTCACCTACTGGGATGAAGATGATCGCTTGGTCATCGTCACCTCGACCCAAGTGCCTTTCCACGTGCGGCGGATTTTGGCTCCGGTGCTGGGATTGAGCGAGGGGCAGATTCGGGTGATCAAGCCGCGCATTGGGGCCGCTTTCGGCAACAAGCAGGAGATTTACGAAGACATCCCCGCGCACTTGACCATTGCCACCGGTCGCCCGGTGCTGCTGGAGCTGACCCGCGAGGAACAGTACATCTACACCGTGACCCGTCACCCGATGCGCGTGAAGTACCGCATCGGCGTGCAGAAAGACGGCACGATGGTGGCTCAGGAGCTTCACGCCTGGAGTGATACCGGCGCGTATGGCGGTCACGGCCTCACCGTGCTGGGCAACACCGGCCACAAGACCTTGCCGCTCTACAACACGCCTAACCTGCGCTTCTGGGGCGACACTTACTACACCACCCGTCCGCGTGCCGGTGCCTACCGTGGCTACGGCGTGACGCAGGGCGTGATCGCCACCGAAACGTTGATCACCCAAGCCGCGCAAGCTCTGGGGATGGACCCGCTGGCCTTCCGGTTGAAGAACATCGTCGAGCCGCACACCGAAAACCTGATGAGCAAAGTCTGGAGCGAGGGGCGCGAGGCGCACGGCGAGATGATCGAGACGATGGGGCTGCGTGAAGCTGCCGCTCAAGGCGCGGCGGCCATCGGCTGGGATCAGAAATTCGGGAACGAAGCCTGGCACACCATCCCCGGCAAGCCGCACCTGCGCCGGGGGATCGGCGTGGCCTTCTTGATGCAAGGCTCCGGCATCCCCAACCTGGATATGGGGGCGGCGAGCATCAAGATGAACGATGACGGCACCTTCAACCTGCTGATGGGGGCCACCGACTTGGGCACCGGCTCCGACACGGTGCTGGCGCAGATCGCGGCGGAGGTTTTGGGCTGCACCTTGGATCGGATGATCGTCTATTCCTCCGACACAGACATGACGCCCTTTGACGTGGGCGCGTATGCTTCAAGCACCACCTACGTCAGCGGCGGCGCGGCGGCGCGGGCGGCGGAGAAAGTCGCGCAGCAAATCCGCGAAGTGGCGGCGGAGATGCTGGGCGAGCTTCCCGAAGCCTTCACGCTGAAGGACAACATGGCCTATCTGCCGGATGGCACCAGCCTCACTTACCGCGACATCGCTCTGTACGCCATTCACCGGAGCAACCAGCACCAGATTATGGGGCAAGCCTCGTTCGTCAGCCCGGTGGGGCCGCCGCCGTTTGCCGCGCAGTTTGCCGAGGTGACGGTGGACACGGAGACCGGTCAAGTGACCTGTGACCGCATGCTCATTGCGCTGGATTCCGGCCAAGTCGTCAATCCGCTGACCGCCAGCGGTCAGTCGGAGGGCGGCATGCTGCAAGCTGTGGGCTACGGCTTGACGGAAGAGCTGATCTACGACGAAGAGGGCCGCACCGTCAACCCGCGTTTTGATGATTACCGCGTTTTCCGCGCGGACGAATCCCCCTCCCTGGAAACCATCTTCGTGGAAACCTTCGAGCCGTCGCACCCGGTCGGGGTCAAATCCGTGGCCGAAATCGTCGTCAATGGCGCGCCGGCGATCATCAACGCCGTCTACGACGCCACCGGGGTAATGATCCCCGATACGCCGCTCACGCCGGAGAAGGTCTGGCGTGCGCTCAAGCAGGCGTGAAATTGAGGAATCGTAACTGCTCACCGCAAGAGAGGCGCGGAGGGCGCGGAGAAAGAGCCAAAGGTAATTTCTCTCTGTGTCTTCTGCGTCTCGGCGGTGGGAAAGCTCTCTCACTGTTGAGGGGGATCGCTTGATCGCCCCCACATAATCTTACCAAAGGAGGGTTCGATATGATTGATCGCGCGTTAGAGATTGCCAGAATGATGGGGTACCCTAGCATTGACGCGGTGCTGGAGGCGATGGCCAATGGGGACTTGATCCTGGTCAAGCTCCCCGAAGGGATGCGGCAGCAGGTGGCCGATTGGATACATGCCCGCGTTCCGGAGGCAGCTTCAGAGGATGAGGTGTTGGCGCATGCCCTGGATGACATTGCTGACGGGATAGAGTTTGCCTGGGAGTTGGAACGCTATCCGGCGGATGCGGACATCTGCGAGATGAATGTCCCCAGCGGCTGGCCGAGTTATTGCGACAAGTCTAAGCGGTAACAGTTCGCCCCCTGGTGCAAGCCAGGGGGATTTTTTTAGGTCAACATCACCAGCACGCCGAATCGCCCGGTCCAACCGCGCTCGGCGCGATGGGAGTACCATTCTTCGGTATTGCTTGCTGTGTGCAGATGGGAAGGCTCCACGTGGCCCACGCCGCTGGCGTGCAGTTGAGCTGCTACCGCGCCCGCTAAATCCAAGTGCCAGCGGTCGTGCTGCCGGGTGAATACTTGAGCATCGGGAGGCAGCGCGGCTTTCACTTGTGTGACGACCTCCGTACCGACTTCGTAAAGCTCCTGGTCAATCGCCGGGCCGATGCCCGCCCATAAATCCTGCGGACGAGAGCCGTAAGTTTTTTCCATCGCACTGACGATGGCTTCCACGATGTTGGCCGCCACGCCCCGCCACCCGGCATGCCCTAATCCGGCTACGTGATGCACCGGATCGTAGAACAGCACCGGCGTACAATCGGCGAAGCGCAGCAACAAGGCCACTTGCGGCTCGTCGGTGATGAGCGCATCACACGCCGGAATGATCTTGCCCCCGTCGGCGGAGGTCACGGCGACCACCCGCTTGCGGTGGACCTGGTGCGGGCTGACGATTTGCCCTTGGCTGATTCCCAGAGCTTGGCGCATCCGGCGATGGTTTTCGGCGACCGCGTGCCGCAGATCGCCCACCGTGTGCCCCAAATTCAGCGAAGCGTAAGGCGGATGGCTCACCCCTCCCCGCCTGGTGAGCAGCGCGTGCCGGAATTTTTTGCTCACCTCGGAAAAGGTGTACCACGTCAGCCCTTGGCGGGTGATGCGCTCCATAGGTTACGATTCGGAGCCGAGAAGCGTTTTGAGGACTAATCCAACCCAGCCCACGACCCAGAACGAGAGCAAGATGCCGGCTAAGGCGACCTTCTGTTCATCCAAGATCGGCTCAACGTGCGTCCCGTCCGGGCCGACCTCAATGTAAGCGATGGGCCGCGCCGATCCGCCCAGCCCGCCGCCGCCACCGGTGGATACTTCCGCTGTTTCCCCCGGCTCGCCCTCGGTGCTCCCGAAGCCTACGCCGAATCCGTACCCGATCTCGGCGACCGGAATGAGGACGCGATCCCCGGTTTGTTCCGGTTTGCCGAAAACCACGTCGACGTTGAAGGTGTCGGTGGCCTGCCCGACCTTTTCCAGCAATGTTTTGAACTCTTCCATTGGCATACCTCCTGCAAGATAGGACTTTTGTGGCGGGGAAGCCTGTTCCCCTGGCAACTGCGCGTTTAGTCTAGCCGAAAAAGTTAAACCTGCCAACTCCCCGCGCTTGTGCTACAATAAACCGGTGCAAAACACCGGAGGAAACCCTCCGGTGTGCGTTACGATTCTAGCGGCTCTTCCGCCGTGAGCACCGGCTCAACGACGGGCGTGCCTTGGGGGGCACCACAGTAGGGACAGATGTTCCAATCCAGTTGGAGAATCTCCCCGCACGCGGTGCAGCGTTTCTTGAGCTGGGTGTGGCAATAGGGGCAGTAGAGGAACTCACTGCGAGTTTTCGCGCCGCAGGAAGGACATACTTCGGATTCTTCCACGGCTTGGAGCAGTGCTTCTTGTTCCAACGCATGCTCGTAGGCTTCGGCCAGCGTCTCGTGGGGCCGGATGAGGTAGTATAAAATCAACCCCGGCAGGGTGAGGATGGCGACCATCAAGGTGGCGAGGATTTGAACTACAATGTCACGGGTGCGCGAGCGGATGTCGCGGAAGACCCACAAGACCATTCCCAGCCACAAGCTGGTCACAAACAGCGCAGTGACGAGAACCAGCATGGTGATTACTTGTGGCAACAAGTCGAGTAATTGTTTCATTCGTTTTCGCTCCCCAGGCCGTTGCCGATTCATTCACAATTGCAGCGACGGCGGTTTTGAGTTACAGGGACAGATTATACCATTGCCGGTGAAGGGGGCAAGATGGCAATAAAACATGTAACGGTTAAAGAGATGCCGAAAGAGGATCGTCCACGGGAACGGCTGGCGCGGTTAGGCCCGCAGGCCCTTTCGACCACGGAGCTGCTGGCGATCTTGCTGCGCGTGGGCGTGAACGGCGAGAATGTGCTCACCTTGGCCTCGCGCATCCTGGCGGAGCTGGAGGACTTGCAGGGCCTGGCGCGGGTGGATTTCGCGCGATTGGTGGCCGTGCGTGGACTCGGCCCGGCGAAGGCCGCGCAACTGCTCGCCGCGCTGGAGCTGGGGCGGCGGGTGATGGTTTACGCTCCTGATCCCCGTGAGCAAATCCGCGAGCCGGAAAAGGCCGCCCGCATGCTGATGGCCCAGCTCGGCCACCAGGAACAAGAGCACTTCGTGGTGCTGTACCTTGATACGCGCAATCAGGTGCTGGATTCTGAGACCTTGTACAAAGGAAGCCTCAACACCTCGCTGGTGCGGGTGGCGGAAGTTTTCAGAGGGGCGGTGCGGCGGAACTGCGCGGCGATCATCGTGGGGCACAATCACCCTTCGGGCAACCCGGAGCCGTCCGCCGAGGATATCGCGCTCACCCGGCGGCTGGTGCGGGCCGGCAAGCTGCTGGAAATCTCGGTGCTGGATCATATCGTGGTGGGATACAATCGCTACGTCAGCTTGCGCGAGCGCGGGGCGGGCTTTGAGAAACAGTAATCCTACTTTGGACTATTGACAACTTGGGAATAGTGTGGTATACTCAACTCGTAAGGGAGGAAAGATATGCCGGGTGGATTTCGGAATCGGGGACGAGGGGCGCGGCGCGGCGGACGAGGGCGTCGCCTGTGTGTGCTAGAGCCGTTGGTGCTGTTGCTGCTGGCGGAATCGCCGTCGCACGGCTACCGTCTGGTGGAGCAACTGGCAACGCGCTTTGGCGTGGAGATACTTTCGCCGCAAACCGTGTACCGCACTTTGCAATGGCTGGCCGAGCAAGGATGGATCGAGGCCGATTGGGAGCTTGAGGAGACGCAAGGCCCGCCGCGCAAAGTCTACCGCACCACCGCCAGCGGAGAAGACGCGCTGGATGTGTGGTCGGCTGAGGTGGCCGGGCTGGCGCGTACCCTGGAAAGTTTCCAGCAATCCTACCGGCAACTGCGGCAGCGCAGTTAAGCTCCTCCCGCAAACTTCAACCAAAAGGAGGTGTTACGATGTTCGGATATGGCTATGGTCGAGGACAAGGCGGCTTCGGGCGTGGTGGATGGGGCCGAGGCGTCGGCCCTGGGCGAGGCGCGTGCTGGGCCGTCTATCAACAGACCGGACAATGGCCGGCGTGGTCACGCTGGGGCGGAGGGCCGGGATACGGTCGTTACACAGCGATGTACGGCACGCCGCCCGCACCCGCTCCTCAGGACGCGGAAATAGCGGCCTTGCGCCAGGAAGTACAATCGTTGCGTGCAGAGATTGAGTCCGCCTTGCAGCGGCTCGCTGAGATGTAATCATTCCACACAGGAGGTTTGTCAATGAAAGTTGTGATCAGTGCTTCGGGAACGACGTTGGACGCGCCGGTGGATTCGCGCTTTGGGCGATGCCCCTACTTTTTGATCGTGGATACGGAAACGCTGGCCTTTGAAGCGCAGCCCAACGCCAGTGCCGGAAGCGGCGGCGGTGCGGGGATTCAGGCCGCGCAATTCGTAGTGCAGACAGGGGCCAAAGCGGTGCTCACCGGCAACGTTGGGCCGAATGCGTACCAGGTGTTGAACGCGGCCGGGATCGCCATTCATCAGACGGCGGGAATGACCGCGCGGCAAGCCTTGGCGACCTTGCGCGAAGGTGCCGCCTCGCAGATGAGCGGCGCGAGTCAATCCGCGCACGCCGGCGTCAATGACGATGCGGCGCAGCTTTCCCGTGATGAAGCCATTGCTGCGCTCAAGGGCGAAATCGCCGAGTTGCGTGGCGCGGTGGCCTCGTTGCTGGAAAAAGTGGATCAGGTAGCCAAACAGCGTTAGGATGGGAGGTGCGATGACCGGGACTGAGATTGAGCCTCGTCGGCCCGCCCCGACGGTCGCCCCCGCTCCTCAGATCATTGAGGTGCCGGTGGCTCCGACGGCGGGCGCGGCCCGGAATCACGCTTGGATTTCGCAAGGGCTGGCGATCCTCTCGGACGTGGTACGCTTGGCTTTGCAGGTATGGCCGGAGAAAACACCGGCCGCGTCGCGGTCATCGGGGCTGCAAGTGAGTTCACCCGCGACGTCCTCCGCCGCTGCAACTCCCGTCCCGCAAGCTGCCGGTGGGCGGCGGGGATGGAGGCGACGGCGGCGGCAGCGTGGACGTTGGTAAACGCAGGAAATTTTCTCAAAAAGGAGGTGTTGTAATGGGATTCGGACGAGGTCGTGGACAAGGACGAGGACAAGGTATGGGACGTGGCGGCGGTCGCGGTATGGGGCAGGGCAATAAACCCGGCTCCGGCCCCGGCGGCAATTGTGTGTGCCCCTCTTGTGGCTATCGTCAGCCCCACCAAGTGGGTGCTCCGTGCTACACGTTGACTTGCCCCCGTTGCGGTGCCAAGTTGATCAAAGAGTAGCCTTTCGCCAAGGCGCACTCTGTTCAGGGTGCGCCTTGTGTTGTCTGGGACGCGGGGCGGTGCTCCGTGGTACAATGGGCGGGAATGAACGCCTATCTTAACTTATGGAGGGAATATGGTTCGCGTTGCGATTGCAGCAGAGGATGATCGCGGGTTAGAAGGTATTGCCGCGCATCACTTTGGACGTTGTCCCTACTACGTCTTCGTGGATGTGGCCGGGGAGCAGATTCAGAAGGTGGAGGTTTTGCCCAACCCCAGTTACGAAAACCATCAACCGGGCGTGGTGCCGGCCTTTATCCATCAACAGGGCGCGGAGATGATGATCTCCGGGGGGATGGGACAGCGGGCCATTGCCTTGTTCCATCGTTACGGCATCCAGGCGTACACTGGCGCGGCCGGCACCGTCCGCCGCGTGCTGGAATCTGCCCTGGGCGGAGCTTTGCAGGATGCAGCCCCTTGTCAAGGGCACGATGAGCATGAGCACGCCGGTGAAGAGCATGACGATCTGCACCGCCTGAAGGAAGAGCTAGAGGCGATGCGTGACCTGCTTGATAGCACGGCGCAGAAACTCGGCTGAGGATTTTAGCCTCAGAAGGGCACGCGGGAGCTTCCCGACGTGCCCTTTTTGTTTAACGGCGTCGTTTGAGCTTGCGCCAGGCCAGCCCGCCGAGGCTGAGTCCCACCAAGGGGAGGGCGGCCAGCGGGCTGCCAAAGGCATCCACTACCCCGGCTGCGGTGGCGTTGTTAAAGCACAAGGTTTGCACTTCAATGTTGTAGCGGATGGTGAGATGCCCGTCGTTATTCATATCGTGGAAGGTGACGGTGATAAGCTCGCACGCCGGTTGAGGATCAATAGGTTTGCCATACTCTACGCCGTGACTGTACGTTGTCGGTTGCGTGGGGGTGTAAGCGTCTACGTAGTCCATTGTCACCGCAGGCTCCCAGGGGCCGTCTTCACATCCGACGTAAGACCAGGCCATTGTAGCGGTGGTCGTGATGTTGTCACTGGCTGCGGCGTCCCACTCGACTTGCATCCACACCTCTTTGTGGGCATTGGAGTTCGCTGCATTGGGCACTGTGAGTGTGACCACGAGGGTAGTTGATTGGTTCGTTACGTCGACCCAGGCAGGACCGGAGTTTTTTATCGCTTGCCGCCAAGAACTGTACCCATCCGGATTGTCCCACCAGGGCGGAGGTTGTCCGCCGTCGGCCAGGGCTACAGATGCCAACAGCAGGGCCGCGATGCCGATTGTGAGCGCGAGCAGAGACCATCTCTTTAACATTTGCTTCTCGTTCATTGCACCTCTCCTTGGCTAAACGTGAGGAAGATAGGGCGATGTGCCCTTACCCTCATTATAGGGGGCGGGGAAGTGAAAAGCAATGAGATTCCAGTTAGAATCAGGGGTGCGACATCGTGGTGGGCACGAAGATGCGCCAGGGGAGCACTTCTATGCGATAGGTGGTGTTGAGATAGTCTCCGCTCCATCCGCCGACGGCGTACAAGGTGGTGTCCGCGACGGCAAGGCCGAGATTGCGCCACTCTCCGACCAGCGGAGTATGCCACACTTGCCAGCTATCATCGGCGGGATTGTATCGCTCATTGAATCCCAGGTAGTTGAGCCAGCCGCCGCCGATGGCGTAGAGTCGTCCGCCGACCTCGGCCAAGCCCAGCCCGCCGCGCGGCAGCAGCATCGCCGCGCAGGACTTCCAACGTTCCATGGTGGGATTGTAGACCTCGCAGGTGTTGAACTCGTGTTTGCCGTCGTAGCCGCCCACGTAGTACACTTTGTCGTTGAAGACGGCGGCGGCTCCAAAGCCCCGGGCCACCGTCGCGGAGGGAAGCTGTTCCCAAACGTCGGTTTGCGGATGGTAGACGTAAGCCAGCGCACGATAGCTTGCGCCATCCCAGCCGCCGAAGAGGTACATATCGTCTTGGTAGGCCGTTAAGGCGTAGGCGCACAGTGGAATTGGGAGCGGAGCGCGAGTTTCCCACGCATCCCGGCGGGGATCGTAGCTGTGGACTTCGGGATGCGGCTGCCCGGCCGCATCGCATCCGCCGGGCACGAAGATGCGATCCTTGATTGTGACCGCTTCCACGTTGGCCAGGGCTACCGGGCGCGGTGCGACGGTGCGCCAGGTGTCCTTTTCCAGGTTGTAACTGTCCACTCGCGCGGTTGGCCCGTTGGCGGTCATGCCCCCGATGGCGTAAAGTTGCCCGTTCCAGGGGGCGAGCGCGAGCCGTGCCCGCCGTACCGGCAAGGGTGTCAGCTCTTCCCACGGATTTTCTGCAGTCGGTTCGACGGCTACCGGGTTTCCTTGCGGCTGATCCACCAGCGCATTGGCCGAGGTGGCCGCCGGCGCCGCGTGCTGCGGCGGCAGCAGGAAGACCCACAGCGCGATGAGGAATCCCAGCACCAGGGCCGCGCTGCGCGGCCAGGGCCACGGCGGTATGACCTCGGTCGGCGGCTGCGTCGGCGGAGGGGGCGCGGGCGGCTCTGTCTCCGGCGGCGGCGTTTCCTCCGAAGCTGCGCCGGGCACGGAAACCCAGCCCCGTTGCACGGCCATCATCGTCAGCTCGGTGCGGGAAACCACGCCGGTTTTGACGAAGATGTTGCGCAGGTGAACTTTGACCGTGTTGTGGCTGACCGTCAACGCTTGGGCGATCTCCCGATTGGTCAGGCCCTGGGCCACCAGGGCAACGATCTCCAGCTCTCGTTTGGTCAAAGGTGCGTTGTATTCAACCGGCACGGGGCACCTCTGGGGGCAAAAAGCGCAAGTGCAGCACGCGCTCGGTCGTGGGGCGCACCAAGGCCGCTTCGCTCAGGTGGTAGCCGACGATCCACAGGATTTGTCGCTCGGAAACGAGGATCGGCAGGAAATCCCGCCACGCGCGGGGAATTTTCTTGTTGGTCAGCACGTCGCTCAGTTTGGTGGATGCTCCGCCCAGCCCTTGGAGGGTGATGCGGTCGCCGGGCCGCCGGGTGCGTAACGCTAAATCTTGCGCGGCGTGGGCATCGAGCCACGCGCTCAAGGGATCGTCGTTGTGGGCGATGGCGTCTAGCTCCCACGAGCGGCGCACCTCGGTTTGGACTCGCCATCCGCCGGGCAGGGGCATGATCCCCGGCACGGCCAATCGTATCCGCTGCCCCGGCTCCAGCCACGGGCGATCCGGCGGCAGATGGCGGGCGTCGGCTGTGTGCAAGGTCAATGTGCGGTAGCCGACGGTGAGCAGCAGTCTGCGCGGCAGCGTGGCTTGTGCGCCGGTGCGTCCGTGCTGCGCCACGCGGATCGCTTGCTCCACGTGGACGAAATCCACATCCCGCAGGGTGCGGCGCAGATGATAGGCGGCGCGGCGCACCATCGCGCGGCGGATGGCGAGCGGTTGTGCCCGCCAGCCTGCCAGGTCAAACGTGAGCGCGTCATCCCGCGCGGCTTGCAGCAGCGTGCTCCAGGCCTGATCCACCAGGTGCTCCAGCACCTCCGCTTCGGCGCGGACGACTTCGGCCAGGTGGCGCAGCCGTTGGCTGATGCGGGGATTGATCGCGGCCAGGTAGGGGAGCACTTCGTGGCGCAGGCGGTTGCGGAAGAAGGTGGTGTCCAGGTTGGAGCGATCAAAGCGCGGCTGAAGGTGGTGGGTCCGGCAGTAGGCGGTGATTTCGGCCCGTGGGGTCGTCAGCAGCGGGCGGATGAGGCGCAGGCCCGGGGGCGGCATCACGCCGGGCAGCAGGCGGTAATCTTGCAGGGGCGTGACGGGCAGCATCCCGCGCAGTCCGGTCGGCCCGGCCCCGCGCAGGAAGTGCATCAACACCGTTTCCGCTTGATCGTCGGCGTTGTGCGCCACGGCTACGACTTGACTCCCTTCCGCCTGAGCCACGCGGCTGAGGAAGGCGTACCGCACGCGGCGGGATGCTTCCTCCAAGGCCCATTTCTCTCGCGCGGCCACGGCGGGAACGTCCACCCGCTCCACGGTGCAGGGCCAACCCAGGTGCGCCGCGAATTGCGTGACGTACTCGGCGTCGGCGTCGGCCTCCGCGCCACGGATGCCGTGATGCAGGTGGGCGACGTGCAGGCGCAAGGCCAGCGGCTCCGTCAGGCGGTGCAGCAAGTGCAGCAGGGCCAGCGAATCGGGGCCGCCTGAGACGCCTACCACGACGATCTGCCCAGCGCGGAGCATGCGCTGGGCAGTGATGTAATCACGCACGGACGACAGCAGGGGCATATTTAGAACCGCACCACCGTTCCGCAGTATTCGCACGAGACCTCGTGCATCCCTTTGAAGATCGGGGGAAGCTGCGCACCGCAAGCGGGGCACTTGGTGGGCAGGTCTTGGGCCGTTGAGGCACTTGCCTCGGTGGCGGCTTGCTCCTCCGGCGGCGGGGCGCCCACTTTGTCTGCTTCAATGTCGCCGCTCTGCACGCGGTTGATGAGTGACTTCCATACTTCGTTGGTCGTCCCTTTGAGCTGCACGGTGACTTCGTTGGGCATGTCGCGGGTGTGGCGTGAGGGGCGCAGCGTCAACAGCTCTTTGGAGGAAAGGAACTTCTTTTTGTCCTGAATTTCCACCTCTTCCAGTGCCCCGACGGGGGTTTCCCAGAGCTTCTCTTGCACCAGCTCGCTCTTGGTGGTGATGAAGAGCACTTTCTTGGTGGCTTTCTTCTCGCGCTGCTCAAAGATGAGCCGCCCGTCGGTGAGGAAGAGCAATCCCTCCGGCTCGTCCCGGTCGCTGACCCACACCGCACGGCATACGGCGACGCCGTGTTCATCGGGGTAGAGTTTGAAGGATGCGCTAGCGAGTGAGTCCAGCAGGTACTCAATGGACGTCAGTTCGGATTCCAGGGCTTGCACGTCATCTTGGGTGGTGTCAAAGGTGCTCGATACCCGCGAGGTCGCGTTGTTGATGTTGGATTCCAGGGAGCGCAATCTGCTTTCCGCGTTGAAGATCTCCGCTTCGTTGTGTCCCAGGCGGCGGATGAACATTTCGGCATCACGGGCGGAGCGTTCGAGCACGCGCCGTTGCTCTTCCAGGAGCTGTTGCGCTGTTTGGTGCTGCTCCGGCCAACGTTGCCGCAACTCGTCGGCGCGGCTCTCCAAGTCGTTCCCGAAGATGTAGCCGCGTCGGCGTATCTCGGCGATGCGCGTCGGGAGTGTCCCGATCCTGCCGCTGAGGTCTTCCAGCATGCCAAAGAGGGGACTCAAGGTTGCCTGGCCCGCGAGGTCCTCCCATCGGCTGTGCATGGAGGCGACTCGCGCGGCCAGCTCGCTCCCTTGGTCGGCGGGCATGCCCATGTTGCTCATTCCCGTGCTGCTGGTGAAGCTGTGCTTCTTTGTGCCCTTGCTCCTTCCGGTGGATGATTTGGCGTGAAATTGGCCTCCGGCTGTTGATTTGGAATGAAACTGCCCCGACTTCCTGGTTTTCTTCTTCCCGCTCTCGCTCATGCGATTCCTCCTAAAGGCTAATTCTGATGGTTGGACAGGCTGATGTGTCTTACATTTGAACGCAAGACCTGGGTCTGCGTCGCGCTATTCCCCCAACGTGTGTTGGAGATAGGCTTCCATAAACGGGTCCAATGCGCCGTCGAGCACCGCCGTGACGTTGCCGCTTTCGTAGCCGGTGCGGTGATCTTTGACCATTTGGTAAGGGTGCTGCACGTAGGAGCGGATTTGGTTGCCCCAACCGGCGTCCACGTGCTTGCCTTTGAGGCTGCTGATGGCCTCGCGGCGTTTCTGCTCTTCTAT
>WFQZ01000305.1 GCA_015486785.1 Thermoflexales bacterium | reverse complement strand
TTGTGTTCCGCCGAGGCCATCATTCCCCTCCAGAACCCAAGCCATACCATGATACGCCCGGACGCTCTAGGCGACACAGATCTATCAGTTCGTCGAGACGCCCGCGCCGCTCCAAGTAAAGTATCAACTCACGAGCCTTAGCCGCCTTGCCCTGCGCCGGCAAGTCATCGTAATCAACTTTCAAGTTAAAACATAGGGTCTGCAATTCTTCCTTACTAAAATGCTGAGTTAGTTTTTCGTACAATCGTTGTCGCGGTGATACCAACACTGTCCCTTCCACGTCAACATCACGCCGCGGCTTCTTTCTTGCTACCCGATCACCTTCCACAACTACGTCCGGTGCTTCTGCCACCGCTTCCTCCATCTCTATGTCCACAGCGACGCGGAACCCCAGATACGGACGCCGCGTTTCACGAGGATACCGGCCACGGCATGATACGCGGGCACTATCTCTAGAATTGTTCCAAGAGCCACCTCGTACAACCTGCTTGATTCCGTAACTCAGACTTTGGTGAGCAGAACCAGGGTAACGGTGATACTGGCTATCCGTCCACTCCCAAACATTCCCTGCCATATCCACCGCCCCAAAGGGACTGCGATTGCACTCCTGAAATGCGTCAACCGGGGTAGTCCCACCTCGTCGTCCCTCTATGGTGTTACAACAATCCGGCCGCCAATCGTCTCCCCAAGGATAACGACTTGCATATGGCAGCCCTCCCCGGGCGGCCTTCTCCCATTCCTCCTCGGTGGGCAAGCGATATGAGCGGCCGGTTTTCCGCTTTAACCAATCACAGTAACTCAATACATCCTGGTAATCTATATTGACCACCGGGTGCCTCGCCAGATTCTCCGGCGGTTCACTCCCATTCCAGTGCCCCGGGGGACTGTACTTCTCATCCTGAACGAATTGAGCATACTGTTCATTAGTCACTGGATACCGTCCTATCCAGTAAGCAGGTAGGTGGAGCTGACGGCGCGGCTTCTCGTTCTCGGAGGCTTCTAGATCATTGGGTAGACTGCCCATCCAGAACGGTCCCGCGTCAACGTAGACGAGATCCGGTTCCCATTCGTACTTTTTCCCTAACTCAGGGTTAGAAGCGTGTGCTGAGGGCATCGCCTTGCTCGGTAGGGACAATCTGTCCCCAACAATGATAGAAAAATTGAGGTCAATTTCGCCCTTGAACAGTGGATGTTGGGGCTTGTACCGAGGAACATGCCGCGAGACATAATCGAACAGATCTAAAACGCGCACTTCTCCATTGTCCTTGGCCGCGGCTCCGCGCAGCCCCTCCAGTAGATAATGCGTGAAAAGACCGTTGCGCATCCTAGGCAGTTCCCACGACACCTCATCGGGATGGCAAGAAGCGATGACGACCCGCCCGCGCCCCACGGCCAACCGAGCGTAAACGCTCTCAGAAAGTCCGGCTTTGATCTGGAGAGCAGCATCCTTAGGCTCGCCGACCCCTCCCGAGTGACACGCATCCAGGAAAACGACAATTCTGCCGGCATGGATAGCCCGCAGAGCCGTAGTGAACTCCTCATCCGAGATAGCAGTAGCACGCAAGTTGTACCAGTCAGCATCCACCGGGCAGAGGTATTCTCCTGGTTCAAAGCCACCAATACGCTGGGCACCGTGACCGGAGAAAAAGATAAGGACTGTATCATTTGGACCGGCGCGGCGGGCCAGCAAATCCAGTTTGTCACTGATAGCAGCTTTAGTAGCTTGTTCATCCAACAAGCCGATCAAATTGCTGTCTGGGTAACCGCTTTGGGCCAGCAGATTGAGCAAATCGCGGGCATCAACTGTGGTTTTGGTGAGAGAGGGAAGATGACGGTATTGGGCAATACCTATGCAGAGAGCGTGAAATTGATTCGTCGTCATTACTTATCCTCCATATATCATCTGGGTGGCAGATCATAACAATCCCATACGCAATTCATCATTGCCGACCAATGATATTGTAACACAAGGATAACATCGCACCGAAAAGATTGACAACAATCCGATCACCTTCTGCATCCTGAAGAACAGAGCACTCGGTTGAGAAATTTTGCGTGGATTATCGTGGGACCCTTGAGTAACCAGAGTGTACATTGAGAGCACCCATTTGTGTTACTTTCCCTCCTTATCCCGTTTGGCCTTGAGGTCCCTATTTCTCTATCTCCGGCTAGTGACTTTTGGATCGCAAGTTATCAAGCGTGGTCAACGCCATTTTGTTGATCACGCCGACCGTAGAGACCGGAGCCTCTTTCGCATTGGGTTAAGTATAATTGAGAGGCTCCTTGTCCCCTTTGCATATTCATTTTAGACCTTACCTCTCATAACTCTATCCGGTGACCGGAAAATGGATCAAACGACGCCCAACGGCATCGTACTTCGCAGTATAGGGAAGTCCTTACGCCCGTCAAACCAGGAAGTACAGCTCACGGCAAAAATTGCTCGGCAAAGTGACAAGCCACCGTGTGCCCCGGACGCAACTCCACGAGCGGCGGCTCTTCGGCGGAACAGATGTCTTGAGCCAATGGGCAGCGCGGATGAAAGCGGCAGCCGGCGGGGGGATGAATGGGATTGGGGATTTCCCCCTTGGGCATCGGCTTGGTGCGTCGCCGGTGCGGATCGGGGATCGGCACTGCCGCCAAAAGGGCTTGCGTGTAGGGGTGCAGGGGATAGGTGTACAGTTCCCGCAGCGGCGCAACTTCCACCAGCTTCCCCAGGTACATAATCCCGATGCGGTCGCAGATGTATTTGGCCGTGGCCAGATCGTGCGTGATGAAAAGATAGGTCAAATTGAACTCGCGCTTGAGTCGGTTCATCAGGTCAAGGAGCAACGCCCGCACGCTCACATCGGCCATCGCGATTGGCTCATCGGCCAATACCAACTCCGGCTGGGTGACTAAGGCCCGCGCGATCACAGCCCGTTGCCTCTGTCCGCCGGAAAGTTGATGCGGAAAGCGGTTGTAAAAGTAGTTCGCGGGACTCAAGCCCACTTTGTCCAACATCCCGGTGACGCGATCCCGCCGTTCGTCGCTGCTGAGCTGCGGGAAGTGAATCCGCAGCCCGTAGCCGATGGCTTCCCCCAGCGACATGCGGGGATTCAACGAGGCCATCGGGTCTTGGAAGATGACTTGCATCCGGCGGCGCATCTTGCGCAGCGAGGTCTTGTCCAGGGCCGTCAAGTCAACATCGTCGAAGATGACGCGCCCCTCCGTGGGCGGCGTCAATCCCAAGATCGCCCGTCCGGTAGTCGTCTTGCCGCTGCCGCTTTCCCCCACCAGCCCGAAGACTTCCCCGCGCCGGATGGCAAAACTCACCCCGTCGACGGCGTGAACGTACTCCCGCTCCATCCCCAGGAAGCGATCCAGGAGCGATGTGTGTTTGGGGAACCATTTACGCAATCCTTCAACAAGAACCAGGTTATCTTCAGGCATGGGCAACCTCCTGCGGATGATCTTGGTACAGCCAGCAATGCACAAAACGTCCGGGGGAAATTTCCGTCAGTTCCGGTTCGCGCTGCGCACAGATGGGCATAGCTTGGGCACAGCGCGGGTGGAAACGGCATCCAGCGGGCGGACGGCTGAGGTTGGGCGGCTCACCGCCCATTTTGTACAGCTCCTCCCGCTCGTCCAGCTCGATATTGGGCACGGAACGCAACAGCCCTTCAGTGTACGGGTGCCTCGGATGATCAAAGACTTCCGTCACATCGCCGATCTCGGCTACTTGCCCGGCGTACATCACCATAATCCGGTCGGCAATCTGCGCGATGAGCGCGATGTTGTGCGTGATCATCAGGATCGTCAAGTTGAACTCGTCACGCAGCTTCTTGAACTCATCGAGCAGCTTCGCTTCCACGATCACGTCAAGCGAGGTGGTAGCTTCATCCGCCACGATCAAATCGGCGTTGAGCACCAGCCCCAGGCCGATCATAACCCGCTGGCGCATCCCGCCGGAAAGCTGGTGCGGATAGTCACGCAGCCGTTCCTTTTGGATGCCCAGCTTTTCAATGAGGGTGCGGGCGCGTCTCAAAGCGGCCTCCACGGGCGTTTGCGGCTCGTGAACTTGGATCGCCTCAATGAGGTGCTCATCCACCCGCTGCACCGGGTTGAGGGAAGTCATCGGGTCCTGGAAGATCATGCTGATCCGCCGTCCCCGGAAATCACGGAGCTGTTTCTGGTCATACTGCATCACGTCTTCGCCATCAAAGATGATGTGCCCGCTGCTGATTTCCCCCGGCGGCATGATCAGCCGCATCAAGGCCTTGCCCATCGTGCTTTTTCCGCAGCCGCTCTCGCCTACCACGCCCAGGATTTCGCCTTTGTAGATGTCAAAGGAAACGTGATCTACCGCACTCAGCGGGCCAAGGCGCGTGTGATACGTCACCGAAAGGTCACGAACCTGTACCAGCGTCTCTTTTTGATTGCTCATCGCGCCACCTCACAATTCCGCCAAGCGCGGGTTGAGGATCTCAGACAAACTTTCGCCCAGCATGCTGAAGGCGAACGTCACCAAGGTCACCATCGCCCCGGGGAAGGTGATCAGCCACCAGGCGCGGCGGAGGTAGTCTTGCCCCCGCGCCAGATCAATGCCCCAGTCCGGCGTGTCTGGCGGGATGCCGAATCCCAGGAAGCTCAAGCCCGCCTCGGTGAGGATGGCGTCGGCCACGTTCACGGAGAAGATGATCACGATGGAGGGGATCACGTTGGGGAAGATGTAGTCCTTGAGGATTTGGTAAGAGCTTGCGCCCAAGCTATGGGCCGCTTCGACGTACAGCTCGGATTTCACGGTCAAGGTCTGCCCGCGCACGATGCGGAAGTAGGTGGGCACGTAGAGCACCGCGATGGCCACGATGATATTGCCGATGCCGGCCCCCAAGACGGCGGCGATGGCGATGGCCAGAATCAGGCCGGGGAAAGAGTACAGGCTGTCCATCAACAAGGTGAGCGTGCGATCCAGCGCACCGCCGACATAGCCGCTGATCAAGCCGAGCGGGACGCCCAGCAGCACCGCGACCAGCGCGGAGCTAAGTCCCACGATGAGCGCGATGCGCGTGCCCCAGATGATGCGGCTGAGCACGTCCTGGCCTAGCTGATTCGTGCCCATCACAAAACTGTGCATCGCCTTGCCCTGCAAAGGCCCCAGCGCTTTGAGCGTGGGAAATTGCTGCAAGGCCGCGTCCACCTCATCCGAGGAGGCAACGAACCCGGAAATGTCTCCGTCCGCCAAGGCCTGCAGGCCCTCGGTGAGCGTGTCGTAGCGGCGCGGGCGCGGCTGATAACGTACATCCAGCCCTTTGGCGCGGTCTTCGTTGGTGATGTTGGTGAGCGCGTCACGCAGGGCTTGGCTGGCGGCACTGCCGACCACAAAGCCGATGCTGTCTTTTTCCAAGCCGATCTGGCGCAAGGAATTGACGTCAGCCCCTTTGGCGATGACCAACTCATACGTGGAAGGCTTCTCGCCCGGCGCGAGCAGCGAGGGGCCGACTTCCGCTCGCGGGTCATAGGGCGCGAACCACTGCGGGAACACGCCCACGATGATCACGAACAGCAACAAAACCGCGCTGAGCGTCGCGAACCACCAATCGCCGCCGTACCACTTGCGGGCGATGAAAAGGCGGCGCACCAGGCCCACACGGTCTAACTCTAACTGCCAATCAGGAACAACGGGAGCAGTAGGTTCTTCCAACATACTTCTCTCCTAGTAGCGGACCCGAGGGTCA
This sequence comes from Thermoflexales bacterium, assembly GCA_015486785.1. Lineage (GTDB taxonomy): Bacteria > Chloroflexota > Anaerolineae > B4-G1 > SLSP01 > S014-19. The sequence goes on along the minus strand of WFQZ01000305.1, from coordinate 7,308 downwards.
ATGAAAGCGTACAGAATGTCCACCAGCACGCTGATCGCGCCGACGAAGAGCGCAAACACGGCGATCACCGATTGCACCGCGTTGTAGTCACGCAGTTCAATGCGCGTCACCAGGTAACGCCCCATGCCCGGCCACGAAAAGGTCGTCTCGGTGAGCACCGCGCCGGCCAGCAGGAGCGCGAATTGCAGCCCGATGAAGGTCAAAATGGGGATGAAAGTGTTGCGGAGCGCGTGGCGATACACCAATCGCTTTTCGGGAATGCCTCGCGCCCGCCCGGCGGTGATGAAGTCTTCATGCAGCGTCTCGATCATGTTGACGCGCGTCAGCCGCAAGAATGGGCCGGTCAGCACCAGCCCCAACGTCACCGAGGGCATGATCAAGTGCTGCAAGAGAGACCCTAACGCGGGCCAGTTGCGGGTCAAGATCGCATCCAGCACGTAGAAGTTCGTGATCGGGTGGAACGTCGAGAGCAGCATGGGCGACATACGTCCATCCAAGGGCAGTATGGGCAGCCGCACCGAAAACAGCACCTGGAACAACAGCCCCAGGAAGAAAACCGGGATGGCGTAAACGATGATGCTGAACATCCGCAATCCGTAGTCGCTGGGTTTCTTCCGGTGATGTGCCGCATAAGCTCCGCTGAAGATGCCGAAGAGCACGGTCAGCAGCATCGCCGGGACGGTCAACTCAATCGTGGCCGGGAGACGTTCGCCCAGTTCTGCCTTGATCGGGCGTTCGCCTTGCGTCATCGCATTGCCGAAGTTCAACGTCAGCACGTCGCCGAGGAAGTCAAAGTATTGGATATAAAGCGGGCGGTTCAGTCCCAGCCGTTCGCGGATCGCGTTAGCTTGCTGCTCGCTGACTTTAGGCCCAAGCTGGGAACGGATCGGATCGCCGGGCAACACACGCATCACGAAAAAGACCAATGTTATCAGAATAAGCACCATCGGGATCGTCAATAAGATACGGGTAATGATAAAGTTCCTAAATGATGCGGACATAAGATCCTCCCGAAAATATGATCAGGGGCGGGAAGTGACACCTCCCGCCCCGCAATGAACCTGAGAAAACGTGCGCCGGTTACTTGTCTTCGCCAACCATGTAGGTGTTGTTGAAGACGATGTAACGCAGGGCCGGGGCGTTGATCTTTTCCACGGTCAGCCCGGCGACGCTTTGCAGTCGGATGGCCTCAACCGGCCCCAACGTCCGCCAAGCAATGTCAATCTCGCCCTTCTCGACGGCATTGCTCATCGTGGTGGGATCGGCGAAGTAGCGGATGATCACGTGTGAGATGTTGGGCTTGTCGTCGCCGAAGTACTCCGGATTGGCCTCCAACTCCATCTGCTGGCCGGGGACGTAGGAAACCATGCGATATGGCCCAATGCCGTCCAGCTTGTCGGGGAATTGCACGATCTGATCATCGGGATAGATGTTGGGGTTCATCGGGATGAAGGGGGCGGTCGCCGCCAACGCCGGGAAGAACCCGTAGGAGTCCTTGAGGTGGTAGACTATCGTGTAATCATCGGGGGCTTCCGCGCTTTCCACGTAAGCCTGAATCAACCCCGAAACCTGCCCTTCCAGCGTGTTGAGCCGATTCCACGAGCGGAGGTAATCCGCAGAGGTCACAGGCGTACCATCGGCAAATTTGATGTCGTGGCGCAGCTTGAAGGTGTAGGTCTTGCCGTCGTCGCTGACGGTGGGGAAGTCCTCCGCCGCCGCAGGCTCCAACTCCGCCTCGCCGGGCTTGTACTTGAGCAGCGGCACGCCGGTGTTCTTGAGGATCTCCCAATCGTGCGTGGAGTAGGCATCCTGAGCGTCCAGGCTGTTCACCTCATCGGTCGTGCCGATGATGATCGTGTCGTTGCTGCCGGAGGCCGGTTTCGCGCCGTCACCGAACTTCAGCACGTTGTAGTTGAACTCAAACGGAGCACCGATCTTCACGCCTTCCACGCCATCGCGGAAGGTGATGAACTCCGGCTCCCAGAACAGCGGCAGGGTAGGAACTTGCTCGGCGTAGTACTCGCCCAGTTCTTTGTAGATTGCCGCCCGCTTGTCCGGGTCCGAAGCAGACGCGCCGGCCTGCAACAGCTCGTCCATGTGCTTGTCGCAGTAGTTGACGCCGTTATCGGGCGATTGGATGCAGGAAGCGAAGGGCGTCAGCCAGTTATCGGGATCGGCGAAGTCGGGGAACCAGCCCAAGATGAAGACCGGCAGCTTGCCTTCCACAAAACTATCCACGTACTCCGCCCAGTTCTGGCTCTTCAAGTTGACCTTGATCAAGCCGGTTTCTTCCAACTGCTCCTTGATGACCTGAACCACGTCGGCGGTTGTCGTGCCGTAGTGCTCCGGCGGATACCACAGGTCAAAGGTGAAGGGATTGTCCTCGCTATACCCCTGGGATTTGAGCAGCTTGATCGCCAAATCCAGGTCGCGGGTGCCGTACTTATCCAGGAACGGCTCAGTAGCATAGGGATAGTCCGGGGGCACCATGTGGTAGGCCGGAATGTTGCGTCCTTCAAAGACGCGATCCACCAGGGCCTCGCGATCAATGGCCGCCGCGATAGCCTGCTTGAGGGGCACCGTCCACAAGGGATGCGGGCCGGCGGCCTCAGTCGGCTCGGCGGTAGGGACCTCGGTCGGCTCGGCGGTGGGAGCTTCGGTCGCTGCCTCGGTGGGCTTCTCGGTTGGAGCTTGTGTCGCCGCCGGCGTGGGCGTGGCCTTAGGGCCGCACGCACTCAACGCCATGCTGGCCAACACCAGCACCGAAATCAGTATGAATAGGGACTTAGTTTTCATCGTACTTCCTCCTTCTCTGAAAATGTGAAACTGGAAAACCTTTACGAAATGGGAACATCAAATCTTTCAATAACATCACCTCCCCCCTAAAAACGGTTGGCGGGAACGCCGTAACGTTCACACGCCAACCGCTACATTTTAGGGCAAGCGTGTTCTTTTGTCAATAGCCGGCGAGCACTCTTTTGCCCAATCTCCTGAAGAGGCTTTTGACGTTTCTCCCCATCAAGCTATATTCTGTGTACTTCTCCATAAGCGAAAGGACACTCGAAACTATGACTATGCCGGATTACCAATTAATTATGTTGCCTCTCCTGAGACTGCTTGGAGACGGAAAGGAACATTCCTTACGAGAAACCATCGAAATACTTGCCGATCAGTTCAAATTAACTGATGAAGAGAGAAAGCAGCTCCTCCCTAGCGGGCAGCAAGCAACGTTTGATAATCGTGTTGGCTGGGCACGGACATATATGAAGAAGGCCGGCCTAGTAAAGACCACACGGAGGGGTTATTTCCAAATCACGGATCGCGGACAAGACACCTTAAGACAAAACCTTCCCAAGCTAAACGCGGCTTACCTCAGACAATTCCCTGAATTCCTTGAGTTTCAAAAGCACAAGTCAAGCACAATCAAAACTCCCACGAGACATACGCTCGATGAAACTCGGACTCCAGAGGAAGAGATTGAGGCTGCATATCAATCTATGCAACAAGGATTAGCCGATGAACTCTTACAAACCATCAAAGAGCATTCGCCCGCCTTCTTTGAGCGTTTAGTGCTCGATTTGCTAGTCAAGATGGGCTATGGAGGCACACGGAAAGATGCAGGAGCCGCCATCGGAAGAAGCGGAGATGGGGGCATTGACGGCGTCATCAAAGAAGACCGGCTTGGTTTGGATGTCGTTTACATTCAAGCCAAACGCTGGGAAGGCACTGCGGTGGGACGGCCCGAAATCCAGAAGTTTGCAGGGGCATTACAAGGTCAAAGAGCCAAGAAAGGCATTTTCATTACCACGTCGACATTCACCAATCATGCCAGAGAGTATGCTTCCCGCATAGACAGCAAAATAGTCTTGATTGATGGGGACACATTGGCACAGTTGATGATTGATTACAACGTTGGCGTTACACCGGTTGCCGTTTACGAAATTAAGCGCATTGATTCGGATTACTTCACAGAAGAATAAGCATCGTCTACCCAGTAAGCTACCGCCGATAGGATAATTCATTCGGGACTAAAGAAAAAACGGGCGTCGCTCTCGCGGGCGACGCCCGTTTTTGTGTGCTGTGCCTACTGTGGAGGCGGCGGCACGTTCATATCCGGCGTAATCGGCTCCACGTAGTAACGAGCATGTCTAAAGTGCGCGAAGTTGTACTCAAAGGTGGAGCTGAAGATGCCAAAGTACGGGTCGTGTAAGTAAGTGGTGTCGTTGATCCAGGCAATGAACTGCCCGTCGACGCCCACACCGAATCGGTCATCGTAGACCCAGATATCCCACACATGCCAATCATCCGGGCCACCGGTGAGCACATTGGAAAATCCACGCAGGGTTGCGCCGAGGCCACGGCCCCGTTCATCATGCCCGTCTATGCGAGCCACCGAATACTTGAGATACCCGCCGGCCCAGATAACATTGAGCCGGTAGTAGTGAGAGAAACATCCCGCCGGGTCCTGCGCTCGGCTGCGATCCACCATACAGAACGAACCCTCGTTCCCGCCAAAGGCCAGCCCGTAAGAAACCTCGTTCACCCGGTGGATGATCTGCGTGCGTATCTGAATGTGATAGGGCGGCGGCGGGGCCGGGACCAGCGGGGAGAAGATCGCAAAGTCGTACATATCCCCCACCATAGTCTCCAGGTTCCCGTTGCCGTCGTAGCCAATCGTCATCGAAGAGAGCTTCGGGGAACTGGTGCGCTTGGCGTGCCAATCCACGTTTAATTGGCCATCAAAATGATCGCGGAATGCCGCAAATTGCGTTACCTCCACATTACTCCACGCGCCATCGCCCCACACATTGTGCCCGCGCACGCGATAGTACGTGAGTTGATTGGCCGCCGCCGGAATGGTATACGAAGTCTCGGTGGTCGTGTAGCTACGCGGGCTGCTGAACGCCGAGTCGTCAGACGCCTGAAGCGTGTAGTACAAAATCGGCGTTGTGGCGGAGACGCTCCAGGTCACCGTGTAAGGCTGCCCCGTGCTTACCTCGGTTATCGGCGCAAGCGTCGGTGCGTGCGGGATCGGGGGATAGTAACGCACGATCAATGGCAAGTACGCTATCGAGGAAATAATGATCGTCTCTCCCCCCTCCGGCCCCAGCCCACGGACGGACGGGGCAGCATAGATACCGCTCGGAAAGATCACCATCAGCAAAAGCATCATGCTCATGCAGCCTACAACGTATTTGTGCCAAGCTGTTTTAGTCTTCACCGCAGGCTTGCTCATTCCCTCAACTCCTTGAAATTACCGTTCTACGCGGAACCAATCCCACTTCGCTCCCACCGCACCGAAGTCCGGTGAGTTCATAAATGTACCGAAGTAGCGATCATTGAGATACGTGTGATCGGTTGCCTGACCGATCAGGGAATTATTCAGATATATCTTGATGTTGTTTGAAGCATCATTGGTCACAACGATCTTCCACTCATTCCAGCCCAGCGCGTCGCCCGGTGACGCATGCCGATAATCAATCAACGTCACGCCCTTGCCCTTCCCGCCGTCGTTGGGATCATGGTAATCTATGCGCTTGAAATTCCAGACGAATTTCCCGGTCCCTTGCTCGTAAACGACCAGCAGACGATAGAAATGCTCCATACAACCGGTATCCTTGGGCGTGGTGCGGGTTGCCGGACAAGGCGTACCGCTGTTGCCGCCAAATAGGATCCCATAAGCCGTCTTGTTCTTCGCCGTATACGACTCTCCATCAAGGGTTTCGTTATCAATGAACCGCACCCGCGTTTTGATTGTATAAGGCACCTCCGGGGCTTCCTGCATCGGCCCGGCCTCCAGGAAGTCAAACCGCCCGTGCAAGTACGTATACAGACTCCCATTGAGCGACCGGACTTTGTACCACTTCGGATCATCCTTACCGGCTTCAAGATCATTCCGCACTTGCCCCCAGCCCTCGGTATTGCCGGCGGTGCTGAACTCGTACACCCGATTCTGGGTCACCACCACCACACTGACCACGTTGCTCCAAGACCCCGATCCCCAGGCATTATTGCCCCGCACGCGGTAGTAGTAAGTCCCCGGCTGCTTCTTGAGGCTTACGGATGTATCCGTCGTGTCGCTGGAAGTCGCACCGCTGAAGTCCGCGTTCTGTGATTCCTGCCACGTATAGCTCGTCGCCGGGGCGTTGGGATGCGAACCGTAGACCCAACTCAGCGTGAAATTCCCGTTCTCGTCCGGCGTAGTTACGCTGAGCGTAGGAGCATAAGGGATCGGAGGATAGCGGCGGAAAATGAGCGGGAAGTAGACGTAACGAATACCGTTATCAACGGTCACGGTGATCGTATCCATCGGGCCGCGATTGCCGCCGCTGTCCTCGGCTACGGCGCGGATGGTGTACTGTACGCCATTCTCCTGTGGCAGCGTCCAGTCATACGACCACGACCAGTAATCGGTCTGATCCGTTAGCGAGGCGACCTGCCAAGGGCCGCCGTTGATGCTGACCTTCACGGTTGGCGCAGCTTGCACCGCATCGGGCGCGACGGACGTCTTTTCACCGGGCACAATCGGCGACGGCTGCGAAGCCCCCGTCACTTGCACCGATTCAATGTTGCTCCAACGGCTGGGACGACCGGCGTCATTGTACGCCCGCACGCGGTAATAGTACGTACCGTTACTCTTGCCGCTGACAAAGTATTCCGTATCACTGCCCGGACTGTACGTAGTCGGCGAATCGAAACTCGGATCGGTCGCTTCCTGGAGCACAAAAGCGGTGGCCGTACTCCCGGCATTCCAGCGCACGTAATACGAACCGCCGCCCCCGTAATTGCTGATCGGCGACAAGACCGGATCATCAGGGAAGGGCGCGGGATTGTACGTATCCCATACCACCCCGCTGATCTGGAACGTCGTCCCGGCATTGTCGCTAATCGTTTGCCCGTCGAGCGGCGCATCAATACGCGCCGTCGGAGGCTGGCTCACGGTCACCACCGCCACGTTCGTGGAAAAGGTGCTGCTGCCGTCGTACACCACGGCGGAGTTGGTAATCTCCTGCCCCACCTGCAGCGTCTGCGCCGACACAGTCGCCCGGAACGTCAGCGTGACCACATCACCACCGGCCACCGGATTGTAGAACTTAAACGCCACACCTCCGGTAATCGGCTCGGCGTATCCCTTACCATCTGGAGACACGGCCCCGCTGTTAGCGACATAGCTCAGCACGCCGGATAGCGTATCGGTGACAATAGGCGTCACGTTGGACGCAGAAGTGTTAGTCAAGATGATGGTGTACTCAATCTCCCCACCAGCCGAAACCTGGCTCACGTTCGCGCTCTTATGCGCCGCAAGCG
>WFQZ01000304.1 GCA_015486785.1 Thermoflexales bacterium | reverse complement strand
CCTGCGGCCAGAGCAGCGATTCGGGATGCGCCACGCCCCGCAGCAACTTAGCCACCTTCTGCACCAACTTCTCGCGCTCCTCATCCTCCCGATCCGCCCGCCGCCATACGCGGTACACAGTCGCCAGCTTCTTGGCCGACCCCGGATCGGCCAGATAGGCCACCACATTGCCCAACGCCCCGGCGGCCTGCCGAGTCCTGATGGAACTGCGCAGCAACTCCACACACGGAATTTCTCGCGCCTGCAACGCCTGCACCACCTCCGCGCCCCGCGAGTTGCGCGGCACCAGAATCGCCACCGTCTCTTGGGGATGCTGCGGCAGCCAACGGGCCACCGACGCCACCACCAAGCGCAACTCGGTCTCCGGCGTGTATTTCTGCATCTCAAAATGCACCCCGTCCGGCTCATCGGGTGGATTGGGCTGCGGATCGCCGGGCGGCGTCGGCTCAATGTACGGCGGCGCGAGCGCGTCCCGCAGCACGGGCACGGGATGCTCGTGCTGCGTCCAGCGGATCAACTCGTTCGCCAGCGCGATGATCGTCGCCGTGGAGCGACCGGAGTTGGGCAAATCCATCGCCCGCACATCCGGCTCGCGCATAAAATCGCGCAAAAAGCGCGGATTCGCCGTGGTGAACGTCTCGTAGATCGCCTGATTCGGGTCGCCCACCCGCACCCAATTCCCCTCCTCGCCGCACAACTCCCGCAAGATGCGCTCTTGCAACTGACTGCTATCCTGCGCCTCGTCCTCCAGGATGTAAGGCCAGCGATGGCGCAGCCGTTCGCGGTACGCCGGGTCGCGCCGCAGCACCTCCCGCGCCAGGCGGATCAAATCATCAAAGTCCACCATCCCGCGATAAGCCAACGACCGTTGATAGTCGGCGTAGATCGCCACGCCCATCTCCATCAACGGCAGCCGCTCCGGGAAATGATCCAGCGTGTAGCGCAGCACCGGCGGCGAAAGCTCCAAGTCCTTCGCCTGCTTGATGAACGATTGCGCCATCGCCACCACCAGCCCCGGCAGCTTCTCGCGGCGCAGATACACCAACTGCCGCTCCTCAATGGTGGGAGAAATGTAAGCATCCAGCGCGTCAGGATGACCGTGCAGCCAACTGAGCGCGGTATCCCGCAACAGACGCTGCGCCCCCTGCTCGTCGAGGATGTCGAAATCGTCCGCCAGCCCGGCCAGCGAAGGCCGCTCGCGGACAATATCGTGCGCCAGCCCGTGGAGCGTGCGCACCCGATAGCCCAGATTGGGCAGCAACCCGTACAACTCCTGCAAGAAGTGGCTCACCCGCGCGGAGAAATTCCGCACCGCCGCATTGACCAGCGTCACAATCAGCACCTCTTGATCGTCGTGCAAACCGCCGTCGGCCACCAGTTGCGCCGCCAACAGCGACAAAGTCCACGTCTTGCCGCTGCCCGGCACGGCGGCGATGCCCATCTTGCCGCCGGTATAGCTCAAAATAGCTCGCTGCTTGGGACGAGGCTCAAACATCACCGCTCCTTTGTATCCTCACCGCAAAGTGAAGTCCGATTGCAGCCACAACACCACCGCTCGTTGCTCCGGGGCCGTGTCCGTCTGGCGGAAGAGCAGCCAGCGCGTCCAGGCGGGACAGAAAACCCCGCCTTGCTGACACGTCGGCGCGGGATGAAGGTCGCTCGTCACGGCGACAAAGCGCATCCCCCGCCAATCGGCCTTGGTCACCGCCGACGGCGGCGCAACGTGCTCCGCCGTGATCACCGGGCCGACAGCGTCCTCCGGCCACGTGGCGGCGAGCTGCAAGCGCGGGAAATCCCGCAGCGACCAAGCCACCACTTCTTGCGTGGCCGGATCGCCCACCAGCGTGAGGGGCTGATTGTCCTTGCGCCGCCCCGCGCGGATCATCAACGATTCCAACGTGCGGTGCAAGTTCGCCAGATCGGGCGATCCGGCCTGCGCAATCGCCGGTTCTACCGGCGATGCCGGGCGGACGAAAGCCAGCCCCCACGCCGCACTAACCTGCATCAGCAAGAGCGCGGCAGCCACGCCCAACAGGAAGCCCCGTCCGGCCCAGCGCGGCGGAATCGTCAGCGCGAACATCGCGCCCAAGATGAGCTGCAAGACCGCCAGCACCCAGAAAGGCCACAACGAGGCCGTGGCGATCTTGGCGTGCTGCGTGAGGAGCAATCCGCCGGTGAGCCAGAGCGTGAAGCCCAGCGCGGCTTGCACTGCGACCCAGCCCCGAAACGGCTTGGCGACCTCGGTCAGAGCCACCCGCAGGCCGTAACCGGCCAGCAAGGCCAGCGGCAATCCCGCCGCGCCCAGCACCAACGCCGAGTCCGCCGGACGCAGCCCCGCGAGGAGCAACGTCAAGCCGCCCCACAAAGCCCAACGCAAAGCGTCTTGGTCTCCGCGCTGCACGGCGATCCCCAGGCCAAAGAGCGACAGGAACACCGTCAGCGGCTCGTAGAGCAGCAAACCCAGCGGCGACCAGCGCGGCCCGCCGGCCATCCAAGCGTGCCACCAAGCCGCCGCGCCCGCACCCACGTCGCCCCAGCCGGCGGGATGCAAACCGCCGCCCACGGCGATCAGCGCGGCGACGGCCACACCGAGCAGCAGCCACCGCCAAGGGAACTCATCCCCCGGCTCCCGGCGGTACACAAGCGTGACGAGCAGCCAGGGGAGCAGCAGGTCAAAGAACGCCGGGCCGCCGGTCAAGCCCACGGCCACGCCGCTCACGAGCAACGCCGCCCGCAGACGAGGCGCGTCACGCTCCTGCCGGGCCGCCGCCAGCAGCCCCGCGCCCAACAAGCCCCACGTCATCCCGTCCACCTGCCGCGCCGCGAAGAGCAGCAGCGGCGAAACGGTCAGCAGAGCCGCCGCGCTCCAAGCTCCCACCGCGCCGAGCTGCTTGCGCCAGAAGTACGGCAATCCCACCAACGCCACGCCGCCCAGCGCGGCGATCAAACGGGCGATGCCGTTCCCCGGCCCAAAGAGGAAAAAGCCCAGCACGTTCCCCATCAGCAGCAGCGAGCTATGAGGATCGCCGGGCCAGCCCGCCCCGCGCACCGCGTACCAGGCTTGCAACGCCCGCTGCGCCTCGGCGGGAGAAAGCGGCGCGTCCGCCAGCCCCCACAGCCGCAGGGCCGCCGCGATCCCCAGCAGTGCCAGCCACGCCCGCCGGGAACGCATCACGCCACCTCCAGCCGCGCGGCCTCGCTGAGGCTGTCGGCAGCCCGCTGCGTCTCCTCATCCACCTGCGGGGCGCGATGCTTGCCGCGCACGTAGAACCCCACCAGCACCAGCCACGGCACGCCGATCACCCAGAACAGGTACTTGAGCGGCGGGAGCAGCGGTTGCGCGGAAAAGCGATCCAGGTTGAAGAGGATCACCGCCAGCGAAGTCCACACGGTCAAGAAATTGGGGATGGCATCTCCGGCGTGAATCCAGCCGGGGCCGGGGATGCGCCGATGCGTGAGCGGCCAGAAGAGATTGCTGCCCATGTGCCCCATCTGATCTTCCAGCACGTGCCCGCTGAAGCCCAGCCAGGTCAAAAATCCGCCCCACAGGCCCAGCGTCCGCCCGCCCACGAGCCACAGGAAGCCGCCCATCATCAGCCCCACCATCACGGCCAGGATCAAACTGTGCGACCAGCGATGATGCCAATCCAGGAAATGCACCACCAGTTGGTCGCCTTCGCGGGCGAAGCGGAAAGTCGGCCCGGTGAAGATGTTGACCTTGTACTCGCTGCTGTAGGTGTGTACCAGCGGCATCGCTAGATGGCGGACGGCGGTGCGTTTCCCTTGCGGCTCCGTTCCGGCGTAGGGGACTTGCCCGGTGTTGACCAGCGGCCCGATGCTCACGGAGATTTCCTGCGCCTCCGGCGCGAAGCGGATCGCGTACTCCTGCCACAAATCCGCGCCCAGCCGCACCGTGTGCGCGATCACGTTCTGGTCTGCGCCGCTGCGATAGGCCGTCTCCATCGCCGCCACCAGCGCGTCGGCGATGGCATCCGGGTCCGGGTCCAAGCCTGGGTCAATCTCCACGTCGAATTTCTCCCAGTAGCGGGCGAACTTGAAATCAATCGTATCCGGCAGAATCCCGCCGATGCCGCCCAAGACCGGCAGCAACGATCCGGCGGCGGCTTGATGCACCACCTCCGGGAAAAAAGTCGCCAGGGCTACGCCGGTGATGAAGTGAGAAATTCCTTTCATACGCCCTCCCGTGGGTCGCGCTCAATTACGGGGTGGCCGGTGCGGGAGTGCCGGGGGCGCACGTGCCCCGGAAGTAAGCCCATTCCTCGCACTCGCTGCCATCGGGGAAGATGCACACGCCGTATTGACCGCCATCCGACGCGGTGCGCATCTCCAGCTTGTTGCCGTGATCCACGCAGTACGTGGAGGCCGGATTGGCCAGCCCGGCCTGCGCGGTCGGCGTCGCCGTGGAGCCGCCTCCGCCGCCGGTACAACTCACGACGAAAGCCAACATCACCAGCGTCAACAATCCAACGAGTTTCCAGTGCTTCTGCATCACAGACCTCCTTAGGTAGTGACTGAGATCGAGCATATCCTCCGCGTCTCTCGCCCCTCTTACGGCGTGCAACGATCTCTTACTAGGATTCACTTCGTTTCTTACTAGGATCCGCTTCGTTTCTTAGTAGGATCCGATCCGTTTCCTAGTAGGCCCTTGTGCTAGATATTTGGGAACGCCAGAGCCTTGATGTGAAGCGGGTTAGGATTTTTCAACAAGCGATTGATGTAAATACACATGGTATGGGCGGTGAGCTTAGAGTAGAGTCGCGCACATAGTCCCTCGAAGGAGTGTGCCCAGTTGCGCTCGATGTTGAATTGCACCGCTAATTGACTATTGACCGTCTCAATGATCTGCCGGGCCCTGATAATCATACGAGTCAAGAATTTGGGCAACTGCCGCTTCTGGTTCTTCCTTCGTAAAGCCAGAAGGTGGA
>WFQZ01000303.1 GCA_015486785.1 Thermoflexales bacterium | reverse complement strand
GTACTCGCTGACGGTGCGGGTGCTGGCGTGGGAGCATCGGCAGTTGGCGGCCCCACTGGCTGACTCGCCTAATCCGCCGGCGGTGCTCCCTTACGGGGACGATTGTGCGCCTTCCTCCGTGGTCACGCTGACGCCGGTGGGGGTGATGCGCGGGGTGCGCTTGGCGCGGTTGACCTTCACGCCGTTCCGCTACGATGCGGCCTCGCGCACGGTGACGGTGGCCCGTGCCGTGCGCGTCAGCGTGCGCCTCGCGGCGGACGGCACGTCTCCTCCGGCGGACGGGCTGACGCGCGGGTTGCAAGTCTTGAGCCGCAACGCGCTTGTGGGGGAGTCACCACCGCTGCGGGCACGGGACACCTTCACGATGTCGTTGCTGCCGGTGGGCTGGTTCACTTTGACCGAGCGCGGGTTGTACGCCCTGCCGCTGTCTGCGCTGACGGCGACCGGCGTCCTTTCGTCGACCTGCGAGCCGTCGCTGGTGCATCTCATCCACGGGACGCAGGAGATCTCATTGCGCTGGCAAGCTGAGGGACGACGCTTCCTTTTTTATGCGTATCCGCAGGGCACGCGGTGGTCTGCCGAGGAGCGGTACGTGGTGCGCTATGGTGAGCCGTCCGCTGCGCGGATGACCGCCCGCTCCGGCGATCCCGCCGCGCTGCCGTGGGGCCGTTTGTGGGCCGAGCGCGTCGTTGAGCGTCAGCGGAGCTACCTTTCAATGTATCCTTCGCCGTGCGGAGGCGATCACTGGTACTGGCAGCACCTCGCCCGCCCCGGCGCGAGTTCGTGGGAAACGACGGTGACTCTGCCCGCGCTCGCTGCCGACACCCCGGCCACGTTGACCTTGTGGCTTCAGGGGGATACGGCTGCGTCTGCTGCGCCCGATCACTTGGTGGCCGTGGCCTGGAATCACGCGCCGTTGGGAAACGTCGCCTGGGATGGCCGCACCGGCATCACGGCGACGTTGCCGGTTTCCGCGCCGCTGTTGGCCGCCGGGGTCAACACGCTGACGCTCTCTTTGCCCGGCTTGAGCGGCGTGGCGGTGGAAGGGGCGTGGCTGGATGCTTTCGCGCTGCGCTACGCGCCCTCCGCTTGGGAAGAGTCGCCGCTCTGGGGCGATGCCTCGCCGGCGGCCTACGCGCTGGCTTCGGTGCCGCCCACGGTCACCGTGTACGACATCGCACAGGCCGATGCGCCGCGCGTGGTGATCGGGACGATCCTTTCGGGCACCACGCTCCTGCTGGGGGATGCGGAGGGTGGGGCGCGGTATTTCATCGCTGCGCAGGTGCGGCCTGTTCCGCCGCTGCGTGCGCTGCCCGCGCTCACCGAGCCGCCGGGCGCGGATTACATCGCTATCGCACCGGCGCGGTTTGCCGCCGCGCTGCAACCGCTGTTGGAGTTGCGGCAGGCTCAAGGGCTGCGCACCTTCACCGTGACGCCGGAGGCGATCTACGCGGCTTACGGCGATGGGCGCATGTCACCGGAGGCGATCCGCGCGTTTGTGGCGCACGCTTACGCCACTTGGTCGCCCCGTCCGGCCTACCTGCTGCTGGTGGGCGATGGCACTTGGGACCCGCTGCACCACTTGGGGAACGCCACGCCGACGTTCATCCCGCCCTATCTGGTGATGGCCGATCCGGTGATCGGGGAAGTTCCGGCGGACAATCGCTACGTGGCGGTGGATGGGGCGGACGTGCTGCCCGATCTGGCCGTGGGCCGGTTGCCGGTCAATTCGGCGGCGGAGCTGACGGCGATGGTGGAGAAGATCGTGGCTTACGAAACGCACCCTCAGCCGGGCACGTGGAATTTGCGGCACGTCTTGGTGGCCGATGATTCCGACGCTGCGGGGAACTTTCACGCCGCTGCTGATGCGGTGGCCGCGCAAGCTCCGCTGACGGCCACGGTGGTCAAGCTCTACTGCCAGGATGCGCCCGACGACGATCCCGCCGATCCTTATTGCGCCAATGTGGCGGAATTACGCCCGCAGCTTTTTGAGGCCTGGAATCGCGGCGCGTTGCTGTTCAGTTGGTTCGGGCATAGTTCGTTCCAGCAGTGGGAGCACGGGCGGTTGTTTCACACGGATGATCTGCCGTTGCTGCACAACGACCGCCGTTGGCCGGTGATGCTTTCAATGACTTGTTACACCGGGCATTTCGCGCACCCCGATCCTCTGCAAACCTCGCTGGATGAGGCCTTGGCGCGGTTGCCGCAGGCGGGCGCGGTTGCCTCGTGGGGCAGCAGCGGGGAAGGCTACCGACAGCATCAATTGCCGCTGGCCCAGGCATTCTACAAGGTGGCCTTCGCGCCGGGGCTGCGCCTGGGGGACGCGATGACGGTGGCTAAAGCCGCGCTGGCCGGCGGCGCGGCCTCTTATCTCATTGATACTTACCACCTGTTTGGCGATCCGGCGATGCGCTTGCATACGGTTTTTGTGCCGTGGCCGGAGCATGTCTTTTGCCCTCTGGTGGCGAACTCAGGAGACGCAAACTAGATTCAAATATTTACAGGCTATAATAAAACTTGCAGGCATGCTTTAAACTTTAGCTGGTGGAAAGGAGAATCGAAATGTCCGTGTTACCCAAATTACCTGTGCTCCGGGTGATGAGCGGAGCGATATTGTTGTCCCTCGTGGCGTTGTTGTGCGCGCTTGGCGGATCGCCGCTGCCGGTGTGGGCCGGATTTACGGTCACGCCCACGCCTACGTCCACACCTACGCCCACGCCCACATCGACGCCCACACCTACGCCTACCTCAACGCCTACTCCGTCACCGACGAATACGCCGGTCCCTCCGCCTCCGGCCACGTCGCTGCCGCAAATCTCATTAG
>WFQZ01000302.1 GCA_015486785.1 Thermoflexales bacterium | reverse complement strand
GAACACCAAGACCAAGGAGCAGTGTTACGTCTACACTTCCTGTTGGAGCCTGGGGGCGCAGGTCTTCGCCGAGGGCGGCGGGGAAGCGATGGTCTTTAGCGGCGGGCATACCGGCGACGATCTGGCCGATTCCGGCTGGTCGGGCATCGCCGGGGTGGATGCCGAGGTTGGCGTGCTGGGCGTTTCCGCCGAATTGGGGGTGAGCGGCGAGGGCGTGGAACTCAGCGGCGGCGCGCAGGCCGGGCTGGCGACGCTTGCGGCCTCCATCAACACCGGCGGGGATGCTTCGGCTTCGGGCGGCGCATCCACCGGCGTGGGGTTGACGCTGGTCCGCGTGGAGCATTGCAGCACGACGGTGTACCGTTGTAAAAAGCCTCCGCGTCCCACGCCTACGCCCTCGCCCGATGACGGTGATCATCCGTCCTCCGGGCCGGGGAACGATCACCAAGACGATACGATGTCGGTGGCCTCGGCGCAACCGCCCAGCCCAGGGCGAAACGGCCTGGTGCTGGCGGAGGGCGCGTATCCTCAGGCGGTGCAAAACAGCGAGGATGTGACCTTCCGCCGTCGGCCTCGCATCGCGCTCTTCTGGAACGGCTTTGTGAATGAGGCGGCGGCGTTCCTGGCGACGTTGGGCGAGCCTTACGATCCGTTATCGCCGGACTTTTCCCCGGCGGCGGCATCGGACTACGCGGTAATTTTGATCCCGTCGGGTGGACTGTACGGGTTGAAGGATAGTGCCTCGCTGCGGGCGCGGCTGGCGGCCTACGTGCGCCAGGGCGGGACGCTGTTGGTTTCGGCGCAGCAGCACGGGGCGGAATTCTCCTTGCTGCCCGGCGGCCTGGGCGGGTACGGGTGGCAGGAAGACCAATCGTGCTTCAACGCTTCGGTGTACTTCCCGGCTTACCATCAAGCCATCTCCGGGTTTGGCCATGCTTCCTTGAGTCTGCTGGTGGACGGCTACTTTGACACTTATCCGGATGATGCCACGGTGTTGTTGACGCGGGACAAGAACGGTTATCCTGCTGCGCTGCTGTACCCGGTGGGGGCGGGGTACGTGATGGCTACCACCGTGTACGCCGATTGGGGGCGCAGCAATTACCAGAGCAATCGGGACGATCAACAGATGTGGCGCGATCTGCTGGCTTGGGGGACGTTGGGTGCTCTACCCGCTTATGACCATCATCTGCCGGAGTGGCAGCCGCTGCAAACGCCTACGGCGACGCTGCACTTGTACAATGCCGGGCTGCGGAACGCCACGGCGGTGCGGGTGTTGTTCCTTGACCCGAACAAGCAGGTGGTTGAGGAGCAGCAGAAACCGCTATCGCTGGCTTCGGGGGCGCAGGCGGATTTGACGGTGCAGATCGCCAACCCTATGTATGTGCAGGCGTTGGGCACGTGGGCTGTGGATTACGTGTTGCTGGATGAGGATGGCAACGCGGTGCAGGATCAAGCTATCGGCGCGGCGTTTGTGGTCAGCCATCCCGCCGTTTCTATCGGCCCGGACCGCACGTGGGATTTGTGGGTGACGGGCGAGGAGTATTGGGTGCGCTACACGCAAGGGGAGTTCACGATTCACATTCGCAACCGCTCCGATACGCCGCAGGATAATATCCGCGTGCTTTATGGCTTCCCTCATCACACTTGGGAAGGCGGCGGCCCCAGCTATGGAAACTTCTCCGGACTGAGCCACGATGTGGGAACTGTGGCGGCACACACGGAGGTGACCTTCACGGTGCAGGCGCGGATGTTCACCCAGGACCGGCTGTTTGCAACGTTGATGCAGAACGGCCACAGGCGGGTCGGCACGAGTTTCCAGGTGCGCCCGCTGCCGGCGACCATCAGTACGGAAGTGCAAGCGGAGCACAGAAGTTACTACGTGGGGCAGCCGGTGATGGTGAAGGTGACGTTGACCAATCGGGAGACGCGGGCTTACACGGCGACGGCCACATTGCGGGCTTACACGCCGCATCAAGGGCTGTTTGACAGCCAAACTCAGACCTTCACCGTGCAGCATCGGGGCGACGTGGTCAAGCAGTGGTACACGTTGATGATGCCGATCACGCCCACGTTTGGCATGCACACGCTCAAGGTGACGGTGGAACGGGACGGGGTGAACATTGGCGGCGCGGTGGGGCACTTTGATCTGCCCACGCCGCACGTAGCGGTACAAGTCCAAGGGCCAACGCTGTATCATCTGGGGCGCAGCAATCAGATGACGTTCACGCTGAGCAATCAGAGCGGCTCCGGGGTGCGGGACGGGACTTTTGATGTGGTGCTGCACGCGCCGGGGGGCGCATCCTTGTGGACGGCGCACGAGTCCTTCACGTTGGCCGGATGGGAGCAGCGAGTTTTGACCTACACGGTGCCCTTCTCCGTGGATTTGGGCGTCTACACGTTTGATTACGAAGTGCGAATGTCCGGCGGCCTGATCTCCCGCGACCGGTACGAAGTTCCGGCTGCCTACGCGCTGCGCATGGCGAAGGACAAGGATCGGTACGCCGGCGGGGAGACGATGACCGCCACGTTGACGGCGGAGAACATCGGGAAGTTTGTAGAGCCGCTGACTGTGTGCCTCGCGGTGCCGGATGCGGCCTTTACCGACACCCGCGTGATGACGCCGACGGCGGAGCATGCGGAGATCGGTGTGTATCAAGTGGCCTTGCCCGCCGATATTGACGCGGGCGTCCACCCGCTGACGGTGGCTCTGAGCACGCAAGGGGGGCAAGCGTTTACCAAAACCTTCCAGTACATCATCTTGCCCTCTGACCTGCGGCTCTCGCTGGAGGGCGGAAGTTACTACGCCGGTGGGGATTTGGCAATCGGAGTGACGAACATCGGCGGCGGCGCGGCTGACTACGTGGGGCAAAGCGTGCTCCGCGATCAAGAGGGACACACGGTGGCCGTAGGCGGCGTGATCGGCCACTTGGTCAGTGGCAGCAAGGATACGTATCATCTCAAGCTGCCCACGGACTTGCGGGAAGGGCTGTACATCCTGCGGGCTACTTACCGCGCCGGGGATACCGGCCGGCAAGTGTTGCTGTCCCGCGTGGTGGAGATCGCCGGGCAGCGCGGCTCGTTGGATGCGCGTACCGGCCAGCAGGTGTACCGGCAAGGGGAAGCGATCCACGCTACGGCTTACGTCACTAACACCGGGGACTATGCCATCGTCAGCGGAACGGTGCGGCTGGAAGCGATCTCGATGCTGGGCGTGGGGCCGTTGGCGGGTGTGGTGATGGACGCCGGCGGGAAGCGCATCATCGGGGCGCAGGTGACTTTGGATGAAGGTGCGCCGGCGTGGACGAACGCGGCGGGTGAATACTACTTCGACAGTGTCGGTGTGGGCGAGCACCTGTTCCAGGTGGAGCGGGCCGGCTATCGCGCGTACTCGGCCACGCACTTTGTGGAAGGGCCGCAGACGCCGATCACGCTGACGCTGCTGGAGGAAACCCTCGCCGATTTATCCGGCGTGGTGCGGGTGCAAGGGGCGGATACGATCATCGTCGGGGCGATGGTGACCCTCGAAAACGATGAGGGGCAGTGGCGGGCCATCAGCGATGGGCAAGGCCGCTATCACTTTGCCCTCAACGATACGGGACGCTACACGCTGACGGTGACTGCGGTCGGATTCGCGCCGCAGGTGGCTGCGGTGGATGTGTCATTGGGCAGCAGCACGCACGATGTGACGTTGGCGCGTCTGTCGGCGCGACGGGCCATCCGTCCGCCGGGCTTGGCGATCCCGCCGCGCAAGATGTTGGCTCAACCGCACACCCTCGATGTCAGCGGCTACATCGTGACCAACACCACGTGGACGTTGGCCAACAGCCCCTACGTGTTGACCGGCGACGTGGTGGTAACGCACGGCGTGACGCTGACGATCGAGCCGGGCGTGGTGGTGAAAGGACAGGCCAACACAGAGTTGAGGGTGTTGGGGCATCTTTCGGCGGTAGGGACGGCGGCGCAGCCGATCACCTTCACCTCCTCCACCGACACCGGGCCGGGACAGTGGGCCGGGCTGGTGTTCGACGGCGGGACGGGGGAGTTGGAGCACGTGACGGTGCGATACAGCGGCGACGGGAACACGATCTTCGGAGAGGCGAGCAACATCGCGGTGCGCAATGTGCTGACCGGCGCGGTGCGCATCATTGACAGTGCCATCCGAGACGAGGGCGACAACTACGCCAACGGCGCCGACTACGGCCTCTACGCCACCAACAGTCACGTCGTCGTCAGCGATACCCTCTTTGCCAACAACGGCAACGAGGGCGGCGACTATGCCTTCTACGCGAGCGGCGGGAGCGAGATCGCCGTGAGCGGCTGCACCTTCCAGAGCAACACCGGATGGGCGGCGCAGGTGGAGGCGGCCAGTAT
>WFQZ01000301.1 GCA_015486785.1 Thermoflexales bacterium | reverse complement strand
GCCCCGGCCTCGACCGGATTGCCCAGCCGCTCACTGTAGACGAATTCTACTTTGTCCGCGCCCATCTCGTCTTGCACGGCCTTGATGCCTTCGTACATGGATTGACTCCAAGCCATGTCGTCAATCGTGCTGGGAAGGACCAGGGCGATACGGATTTTCTCCGTTTTTGCGCTGCCACCGCCGCCACAGGCGGGGAGCAGCATGCTCAGAACTAACAACACAACTAATCCAACAGCAAAGCGTCTCATGTCAAATCCTCCTTACTTGATGTGTGAAAAGCAAAGACGCACCCCATCCGATGATGGGGAAACCACAATGCTATCCGCCCTCACGGTCGAAGGGGCGGCCCAGCGCGGCAGGTTCCCAGATGCGCCCGGCGACTAAGGCCAAGGCCAGAATCGTGAGCACGTAGGGCGTCATCACCGCGAACTCGTAGGGGATGTTCAGCCCCAGCACTTGAATCCACAGTTGCAACGCATCGACGAAGCTGAAAAGGAACGCGCCGCCCAGGATGCCCCAGGGATTCCAACGGCCAAAGTACACCAACGCCACGGCGATAAATCCGCGCCCGGCGGTGATGTTGTCGGCGTACATGTTGGTGTGCCCCAGCGTGAGGAACGCCCCGGCCAGTCCGGCCATCACGCTGCCGATGATGACGCAGGTGTAACGCACCCGCGCCACGCTGACGCCGAGCGTGTCCGCCGCTTCCGGAGTCACGCCCACGGCCCGCACCTTCAGCCCCCAGGTGGTCTTGAACAGGATCACCCAGGTAATCGGCACCATCAGCAGGGCAAAGTACACCATCCAGTTGTGGTCAAAGAGCACCGTGCCCAAGACGGGAATGTCGCTCAGGAGCGGGATGGCGATGGGTTTGAATCCGTCAATGCTGGTGATGTAACCGACCGTGAGCCGGAACAAGAATCCGGCCAGCCCCCAGCCGAACATGTACAGCCCAATGCCGCTGATGCCCTGTTCCGCCTGCATCGTCACGCTGATGAAGGCCATCAACAAGCCCATCAAGGCCCCGATGCCCATCGCCGCGAGGATGCCCAGCCAGGCCGAACCGGTGACCAGCGCGACCCAGAAGCCGCCGAACGCGCCCATCATCATCACGCCCTCGACGCCCAAGTTGTAGATGCCGGAACGTTGCGCGAACATTTCGCCCAGCGCGGCGAGCAGGAAGGGCGTCGTCAACCGTACCGCCGTCGCCAGGATGCCGACAATCGTGCTCAGCGAGAGTAGTTGATGAATCATTGCGCACCTCCTTCGTCGGGCACAGGGCGAGGCGGCGTTTTGAACCGTTTGAAGATTCGCGCCGCGAACCCCGGGCGACGGATGAAGATGTCGCTGCCCACGACGAACAGCACCACCAGCCCTTGGATGGTGAAGACGATGGCCGCCGGGACAGAGACCGCCCGCTGCATCATATCAGCACCGAGCATCAAGGCCCCGAAGAGAATGGCGGCAGGAATCACGCCCAGCGGGTGGAGTTGCCCGAAGAGGGCGACCACGATGCCGCTGAAGCCGTAGCCGCCGGAGATGCCATCCATCAGCCGGTGATGGATGCCCAGCACTTCCACCATGCCCGCCAATCCGGCGAAGCCGCCGCTCAGCAACATCGCCAGCACCATCATCCGCTCCACGCGCACGCCGCCATAGCGCGAGGCTTCCTTTTGCGCCCCGACGGTGCGCATTTTGTAGCCCAAGCTCGTGCGCCAGAGGAAGATGTAGACTAATCCCGCCAGCACCAGGGCCAGGATGATGCCCCAGTGGAGCCGCGTGCGCGGGAGCAAGCGCGGCAGCCAAGCCGCCTTGGCGATCTGCGCCGTCTGCGGGAAGCCGGTGCCGTAGGACACTTCCTTGGGGTCAATCAGCGGGCCGCGCAGCATGTAAGTGACAAACTGCGCGGCGATGGCGTTCAGCATGATCGTGCTGAGGATTTCGTTGACGTTCAAGTAGGCCTTCAACCAGCCGGGAATGCCGCCCCACAAAGCTCCGGCAGCAAAGCTGACCAGCAACGTCGCAGGGAGCAGGATGATCCCCGGCAACGACGGGAAAGCCAGCGCGAAGGCCGATCCGGCCAACGCGCCGATCATCATCTGCCCTTCGGCCCCGATGTTCAGCGTCCCGCTGCGGAACGCGATCACGATGCCCAATGCCACCAGGATCAGCGGGGTGGTTTTCACGAGCGTTTCGGTGATCCCGTAGCGGCTGCTGAACGGCCCCAACAACATCGCTTTGTAAGCCACGAGCGGATTGGCGCCGGCCATCAGGAGCAACAACGCGCCGATGAGCAACGCGCCCACCACGGCCCCGGTCAACACGAGGAGCTTCATTCCCGGAGATTGTTTACCCATAAGAATTTATCCTTTTGACGGAGGTTCAACCCGCCAATACGCTTGCTCCGCTTCCCACTCGCGCAGCGTTTCCGGCGCGGGGATGACGACGATAGCATGCACTTCCGCCGTGACCGTGCCATCGGGCAAGCGGATCTCTCCGGCCACCTCGGCTGAGTGCCGACGGCGGCGAATCGCCCAGCCCACGGCGGTGAGCGGTGTTTCCGTGGGAGTCGGCTTGCGGTACTTCACTTCCAGCTTCGCCGTCACCCAAAAGACATCTTGATCTTCCCCGATCATCACCGCCCGACCGGACACCTCATCCAGAATCGAGGCGAGGATGCCGCCGTGAGCAATGCCGGGGTATCCTTGATAAGCATCGGGCAGCGAGAAGGGGCAGATAACCTGTTGTTGCTCGCGGTCTTCGTAAAAGGTCAAGTGCAGCCCCACCGGATTCTCACGACCGCAGACAAAGCACATGCGCGAGGTGGGTTGCAAGGTCCACGTTGCAGGAATGTTATCCATAAATCCCGCTCCCTATTTTTCCTCTCGCATGTAGGCCAAGCCCAAGGCTGCCGGTGCGCCGACGCGATGGCTGAGATTTTCCCACCAGGTGGTGGCGATCAGCACCAGGATCGTCGCCAGGTACGGGGCCATGTTCAGATAGGAGGCCGGAATGTCCGTGCCGCCGGCTTGCAAGCGGAATTGGATGGCGTTGATGCCGCCGAACAGGATCGCGCCGAGCGGCGCACGCGCCGGGTCCCACATGGCGAAGATCACCAGCGCGATGACGATCCACCCGCGCCCGCCGGTGATGTTTTCCGCCCAGCCGGGAGCGTAGGCCAGAGAAAGATGCGCTCCGCCCAAGCTCACCAGCATCCCGCCCAAGATGGTGTACAGGTAGCGGGTTTTCACCACGTCAATGCCCATGGCGTCTGCCGTCTGCGGGCTTTCGCCCACGGCACGTAAGTTCAAGCCGTTGCGGGTCTTGTAAAGGTAGAACCAGGCCAGCGGCACCAGAAGGTACAGCGCGTAAGTGAGGATGTCTTGTTCAAACATCGCGCCGAGCACCGGAATTTGGCTCAGGCCGGGGATCACGATGGGGGAGAAGCGTGAGCCGGTCATGCCCACAAGGTTGTAGTTGTTGGAGGCCGGCCCCAGCCGCTCGCCGAGGAAGCTCGCCAGCCCGCTGCCGAACAGGGTGATGCTCAACCCGCTCACGACTTGGTTGGCACGCATGGTAACGGTGAGGAAGGCATGCGTCGCCGCCAAGATCGCGCCCACCAGAATGGCCGCCAGCAGGCTGAGGGCCAGGTTGTGGGTGTAGTACGAGGTGGCAAACGATGTGACCGCCCCCATCAGCATCATCCCCTCCAAACCCAGGTTCAGGATGCCGGAGCGTTCGGTGTAGATTTCTCCAACGGTGGCGTAAGTCAGCGAAGTTCCCGCCCGCAAGGTAATGACGAAAATTGAAGTCAACAGATCAATCATGCTTTGGCCTCCTCAATCTTGGGGGTGCGGACGATGCGCAAGCGATATTCGGTAAACAATCCACCGGCCAGCATAGGAATGAGGATCATCCCTTGGAGCACGACGCCCACGGAGGCCGGTAAGCCCATCATAATCTGGATTTGGTCGCCACCGACCAGCAACGAGGCCATCAGAACGGCCACGAAGATGATCGCCAGCGGGTTAAGTTGCGACATCCAGGAGATGATGATCGCGGTGTAGCCGTAGCCCATAGAAAGCCCTTGCTGCAAGCGGTGAGCAATGCCCAAGGTCTCACCCGCACCGGCCAGCCCGCTCAACGCGCCGGAAATCAGCAGGGCGATCACGATGTTGCGCTTGATGTTGATCCCCAAATAGCGGGCGGCGGTTTGATTTTCGCCGATGATGCGCGTTTCAAAGCCCCAACGGGTGCGGTTGAAGGCAAACCACAGGAGAAAGGCGAAGATTAACGCGATGATCAATCCCAGGTGGACGCGCCCGGTGATGCGCGGCAACCACGCGGCAGCGGGGAATTGCGCCGAGCCGGGGAAGCCCATGCCCTCCGGATCACGCCAGGGGCCGTAGTACAGATTTTTGGCGTACAGGATCGCCACATAGTTCAGCATCAAGGTAGTGAGCGTCTCGTCCACGTTGAGATAAGCCTTGAGCGCGGCGGGGACGCCGGCCCAGATCGCACCGGCCACGCACGCCATCAGCAAGGCCAACGGCAGCAGCGTCCAGCCGGGCAGGGATTTTGACCAGAATAAGGCCACCCAAGCCGCCGCAACGCCGCCCCACACCAACTGACCTTCCGCGCCGATGTTCCAAAACTTCATCCGAAAGGCAATGGCGACGCCCAGGCTGGTAAAGAGCAACGGCGTGGCTTTGACCAGCGTTTCGGTGAAACTGTGCCACGATCCAAACGTGCCCACGGCCATCGCCTGATACGTGACCAGCGGATCGACACCGGAAGCCAGCAGCAGGATCGCGCCGAAGAGCAACGAGACCAAAAACGAGATGATGGGCACCAGCACAACCGCCCAATGGGAAATAGATTCACGCTTCTCAAAAACAATGCGCATCACAGCCTCCTACTCGGTCGGGGTGACGCCGGCCATCATCAAGCCCAGCGTTTCAATGTCAGCTTCGGATGAGGGGACAATGCCCATAATGCGGCCTTCGTAAAGCACCGCGATTTTGTCGGCCACCGTCATCAGCTCATCCAGCTCCTCAGAAATTAGCAACACGGCACGGCCTTGCGCCCGCTGCTCCAACAATCGCTTGCGCACCGCCTCGGTTGCGCCCACGTCCAGGCCGCGCGAGGGGTACACTGCCACCAGCAGCCCTTCACAAGCATCAATCTCCCGTGCCAGGATCGCTTTTTGGATGTTGCCGCCGGAGAGGAACTTGATGTACGTCTGCGGGGTCGGGGTCGCAATGCGGAATACGTCAATCATCCGCCGGGCGAACTCCAAAATCCGCCGGGGGTGAAGCATCTCGCCGGTAGAGAAGGGCGGATTGCGGTAGCCTTTCATCGCCAGGTTGTCGGCCACCGGCATGTTTCCCACCGCGCCCATACCGATGCGGTCGGCGGGGATGTGACTCACGCCCGCTTTGATGATCTCCAGCGGCGGGCGGTTGGTGAGGTCTTGCCCGTTGATGAGCAACTTGCCTGCCGTCACCGAACGCAAGCCGGTCACCACTTCGGCCAACTCGCGCTGCCCGTTACCGGCCACGCCGGCGATCCCCAGGATTTCGCCTTGGCGTATCTGCAACGAGATTTTACGCAACGCCGGCAGACCTTTGTTGTTGCGAGCTTCTACGTCTTGCAACTCCAAGACCACTTCGCCGGGGGTAACGTCCTCTTTCTCCAGGCGGAACAGGACTTCGCGCCCCACCATCAGCCGCGCCAGCTCCTGGGGATTGGTGTCGGCGGTGCGCTTGACGGCTACGACTTTGCCGTGTTGCAACACCCGCACCCAATCAGAGAAAGCCATCACCTCATCCATTTTGTGGGTGATGAAGATGGTGGACTTTCCTTCGGAGACCATCAGCTTGATGATCTTGCCCAACTCACGCGATTCTTGCGGCGTCAGCACGGCGGTCGGCTCGTCCAGGATCAAGATGTTCGCGCCACGGTAGATCAGCTTGAGGATTTCCACCCGCTGTTGCTCGCCGACGCTGAGTTGCCAGATGTAGGCCGTGGGATCAACTTGCAGGTTGTAGTGATCGGAAATCTCAACGATGCGGCGGTTGACTTCCTCAAGATGGGGGACCAGGGGAAGCTCGGTCATTCCCAGGATGATGTTTTCGGCCACCGTCATCGTGGGGACGAGCTTGAAGTTCTGATGCACCATGCCGATTCCCAGAGCCGCAGCGTCGCGGGGGGAGTGAATCTCGACCCGCTCGCCCCGCACGTAGATCTCGCCTTCGTCAGGCCGATACAGGCCAATGAGGATGTTCATCAGGGTGCTTTTACCGGCCCCGTTCTCCCCTAGTAGAGCCAACACCTCGCCGGGGAACAATTCAATTTCGGCGTGATCGTTGGCCAAGACGCCGGGGAAACGTTTGGTAATGCCCTTCATTTCCAAAATCGGTACTTTGACTTGCTCTTCGTTCATCTATCCCGCCTTTCGGAGGTTTTCGGTTCAACCGACCCCGGCCAAGCGTCGGCTGGGGAAAAATGCAGGGGACGGTATGACCGTCCCCTGCACGCAACTCTTAGTTTTGTGGAATAGTTCCTTCCACGCCCTCGACAAAGACCTTCATTCCGAGCAAGTCCCCGTCGCTCATGCACTGACCTTCGGGAACTAGCACGCTGCCATCTTGGGCGTTGATCGGGCCGCAGAATACGTCCCAATCGCCGCTGACGATCTTCTGCTTGGCGGCTTCCACCTGATCGCGCACGTCTTGCGGCACTTTGGGGCTGAATTCGGCCAACTGCACTACGTTGTCCTTCAAGCCGCCCCAGTACTGGTGGCTCTTCCAGGTGCCGTCCAGGGCATTCTGGATCGTTTGTTCGTAGTAGGCGGCCCAGTTCCAGATGGGGGAAGTGAGTACCGAATCACCAACGAACTTGCCCATGTCGGAGTCGTAGCCGATGCTCAACATGCCGCGCTCTTGAGCGGCCTTTTGCGGCTCGGTGGTGTCCTGGTGCTGCGCGATGATGTCCGCGCCGGCATCCAGCAACGCCACAGCAGCCTCGCGCTCCTTCACCGGATCGTACCAGGTGTTGGTCCACACCACGTGAACCTTGACATCAGGATTCACGGAGCGAGCGCCCAGCGTGAAGGCGTTGATGCCTCGGATCACTTCGGGGATCGGGAAAGCGGCCACGTAGCCGATGTTGTTGTTCTTGGTCATGTTCCCGGCGACGATACCGGCGAGATAACGCGGCTGGTACATCCGTCCGAAGTAGGTGGAGACGTTGGGGGCCGTTTTGTAGCCGGAGCAGTGCTCGAAGTAGACATCGGGGAACTCCTGCGCCACTTCAATGGTGGGGTCCATATAGCCGAATGAGGTGGTGAAGATCATCTTGTAGCCCTGCTGCGCGTACTGCCGAATCACGCGAGCCGCATCGGGGCCTTCGGGGACACTTTCAATGTACTTCACAGCGATTTGATCGCCGAACTTCTGTTCCACGATCTTGCGAGCACGATCATGCTCGTATGTCCAGCCCAGGTCACCGGGCGGGCCGATGTAGATGAAGGCGATCTTCATTGGTTCGGCCTTGCTCGGTGCAGCGGTCGGAGCTTCCGTCGCTTTGCTGCCCCCGCAAGCGGAGAGCAACATCGCAATCACGGTCAACAGCGAGAAAAACATCCAGAACTTGCGTTTCATCTTCAATCCTCCTTAAGATAGTGAAATTTCTAATCTGCAATTCAGAACACTGATCTAGTAATGGTTTCGGGTCACCTCCTTAAACGAGCTGGATTAACCATAGGGGACACAGATGACAAAAGTGAAACATACTGTGTACTATGTGCAGAAACTGCCTCCCACAAATCTTGCCGAGAGCACAAGTGAAGTCCTTGCATTGGTCATAGATTCAGCGCAACATGTCTGATGTCTGTCAACCGGACTCAATTATACCGCAAATAAGACGCCTTTGTCAATTTTGCCTTTCACATCCGGATCATCTCGGTGCAATTCGCTGTGGGTTAGGGTGATCTTATCGCGCGTCACGGTAAAACGGTCGAAATCCCGTGCCACCACCACCTCCGGGAAGAAAGTATGAGCTTCGTCCAGCAGCTCACGGACCCGGTAACGCTGTGAAAGGTGATTGAAGACCAACAGCCGCGCTCCGGCCTCACGGGCCAGCCAAGCCCCACGCGCTGCCGTCAGGTGGCCGAAGCGACGGGCCAACTCCGCATCCCGCTCCAGGTAAGTGGCCTCGCAGACCAACACATCCGCCCCGCGCACCTCGTCCACCAGCGTATCGACCCGCGCCACGTCGCCGGTGAAAGCTATCGCCACGCCGGGGCGTTCCGCCCCCAGCACGTCATCGGGATGGATCACGCGCCCGTCCGCCAGCGTGATGCTGCGCCCGTTCACCAGTTCCCGGCGCACCGGGCCTTGAGGAACGCCCAGGGCCGCGGCCTTATCGGGCAAGAATGGCCGTCGCGGTTTCTCACGGAACAGGTAACCAAAGCAGTCAGGGCCACGGTGAGCCACTTCAAAAGCACGGACTTCAAAGGTATCACTTTCCAGCAGCACGCCGGCTTGAACTTCGTACAAGTCCACCGGCACAGGCAGGGGCGCGCCGCGCAAGACCACGCGAAAGAGCAAGTCTTCCACCCGCTCCAAGGCTCGTTTCCCGGCGTAAATTTCCAACTGCGGCACGGCCTCCCAGCGGGCGAAGGTCGAAATCAGCCCGCCCAGGCCCAAGATGTGATCCAAATGCCCGTGGGTCAGGAGCACGCGGGTCAAGTGGCGGAAGCCCAGACCGCTGCGCAAGATTTGCCGCTGCGTGCCTTCGCCGCAATCCACCAGAAACCGCTCGTCTTGATAGAGCACCATCTGCGAAGGCAAGCCCCGCTGCACCGAAGGCGCCGAGGCGGCAGTCCCCAACATCACAAATTCTAGCATGCTATTCTCCGTTATCCTGATCGGCAGGCACAACAGCGGCCCGGCTACGCCGCGCCCCTGTGAGCTTCAGCGAACAAATGAAATACTAACGGGCATTATAGGGAAGCCCGCAAAGTTGACAAATCCACCCGGCGCAGATATACTTAGCCTAGCTAACTATAATGGAGGGAGTGGATGCACGCATTGAAACTCTACGGGCAAAACATTCGGCGATTTTCACCACAAGCCAGATTGTATCTCCTGGTGGCCACCTTGCAGGGCATCGGCATGGGGATTTTCCAACTATTCTTCAACTTCTACGTCCTCAGCTTGGGCTACCAGCGGGACTTTCTGGGCCTGCTCCTCAGTGTTCCGGCCATCACCGCGCTGGTTGTGGCCCTGGGGGCCGGATACATCAGCGAGCTAATCGGGCGCAAACGCGCCTTCATCTCCGGAAGTGTGTTGGTCATCGTGGCGCAAGCGACGATG
>WFQZ01000300.1 GCA_015486785.1 Thermoflexales bacterium | reverse complement strand
GTACACGGCCCTGCACACTTTCCCCTTCAGCTTGCGCTGACGGCGCGATAGACTTCCAGCGTGCGGCGGGCCGTTGCGGCCCAAGTGAACTTCCGCGCCTGACGCAATCCGGCGGCTTTCATTCGTGCGCGTAACGCCGCATCGTCGGCGACGCGCCGCAAGGCATCCGCCAGAGCTTGCGGATCGTCCGGCGGCACGCAGATCCCGGCTTCGCCTACCACCTCCGGCAGGCTGGCGCGATCCGACACCACGACCGGGATGCCGCATTGCATTGCCTCCAGGGCCGGCAGACCGAACCCCTCGTAGAACGAAGGCATCGTGAGCAGCAACGCCCCGTTGATCAACGCGACGAGGTCGCTTTCCGGCACCCGCTCAATGAAGCGCACCCAAGGCGTCAGCTTGAGCGATTGCACTTGGGCGAAGATGTCGTCGTAGAGCCAGCCCGGCCGTCCGGCGATGACCAGCGGGCGGCGTTCCTCGTCGCTCAGCCGGGCCAGCGCGGAAAGCAACCCCGGCAGGTTCTTGCGCGGCTCCCATGTCCCCACGAAGAGCAGATACCCAGGCGTGAGCTTGTAGCGGGCGAGAACTTCGCGCGTTTGCGCGGCGGGCAGCGGACGAAACCGCTCGTCTGCCGCCAGATGAATCACGGTGATCCGTTGCCGGGGGACGTGGAGCAGGGTCTCCAGGTCGTTTTGCGTGGCGTAAGAATCGGCGATGATGGCATCCGCGTGCCCGACGGCCCAGGCGATGTGATCGTTGTAGTAGCTGCGGGCCTCCGCCGTGAGATACTGCGGGTAGTGCAGGAAGGTGAGGTCGTGGACGGTGATCACGAAACGCCGCGCTCCCCACGCGGGCGGGATGAAGTCGCAGCTATGGAGCACGTCAAGCCGCCACGGGAGCAGTTCGCATCCCAAGGCCCATCGCTCCAAGCGATGATGCGGCGGGGTCCAGGCGCGGATCGTGCGCACTGTATCGGGCAGGGGAAGCGGCTCGGTTTCGCGGCGGTGCGCGATGACCAGCAACCGCTCATCCGCCATCTGGCGGGGCAATTCCATCGCCAGGCGGCGGGCGTAGCGCGAGATGCCGCCCTGCGCGTAGGCATGCAATCTTACATCAAGACCAATGAGCATAGGATGAGTGTACCATGAAATTCCAGAGTAATGAGTCCCAATGGCGGAAACTTTTTTGGGGCGTGGGCGTGTTGCTGCTGGCGGGCGGGTTGAGCGCGTGCGTGTTCTGTCCCACGGCGACGCCGCTCCCTCCGACGGTTGCGCCCACGGCCACGCTGTCGCCCGCCCCGACGCTCACGCCGTCGCCCACGGCCACGCCCACCGTGACCCCGTTCCCCACGTTGAACCCCCAGCCGCTGGCGGATGAGGCCGCCGCCGGGCAGCGATGGGCTTCGGCCCAGGCGCAGGCTATCGGCGGATCGCCGGTCTGTGTGCAGGCGGCGGATTGCGACGACGACGGATCGCCTGAGTGGCTGGCTTTGGTGCATCAGGATGGGCCGCCGGGCCGCTTGAGCGCGTTTGTGTTGGATGGCGCGGCGGTTTATCCGCTGGAGCCTGCGCTCCCCAAGGCCGGTCATCCAGACGTGGGGCTGGGCGAGTACGCCACTTGCGATCTTCAGGTGCGGGACATCAACGCCGATGGCAAGACGGAGGTCGCGGTCTTCGGGCACAATTCCGGGAACGAAACGGTGTTGCATCTCTTTGTGTGGGACGGCGACGGGTATCGGCGGTTGGGGCGGTTCGCCGGAAACGCCGGGGTGTCGCTGCGCAACGAGGATGGCGATCTGGCCGATGAGATTTGGGAAGGATACCGCGTGAGCGGTGCGCCGGCGTTGGCGTGGTACATCCTCCACACGTGGACCGGGCAGAGTTACGGTTGGACTTCCGACCGTTACGATTGGTTTTCTCTGGAACGCCCGCACGCTTATCCGACGGGCAAGCCGGAATATGCGGTCATTTCCTTCTACCTGGCCTTGGATGATCGGGATTTGCCCGGCGCGTATCGCCTGCTCCTGCCGCAGACGGAGCGGAGCTACGAGGCATGGGCTTTGGGGTTTGCGACGACTTTGCGCGTGGACGTGGGGGATGTCCACATCATCCCCGGTTCGGCGGACGAGACGCACGCCCGCGTCGCCGCGATGGTCACCGCGTGGGACAATCAGGGCGGGGCGGTGGTGCAGCGGCTTTGGAATGTGGTGTGGACGGTCAGCCGCACGGAGGGCGGTTGGCGACTGGGGCAGGTGTCGGCTGAGTCTCTGGATTCGCGCCCGGTGCGCTACTGGCCCTAGTCAAACGGCGAGGTGATGTCTGCGAGCAGCGGCAAGCGGGCATCCTTCGCCGAGAGGATCGGGGTCTCGGTGGGCCAGAGGACGCCGATCTGCGGGTCGTTCCAGCGGATGCCGCCATCGTGTTCCGCCGAAAATTCTTCGGTCACTTGATACAGCACGTCGGCTTCGTCGCTGGTGACGTAGAAACCGTGGGCGAATCCCGGCGGGATGTAGAGCATCTGATGATTCTGCTCCGAAAGCCAGGCACTCACCCATTGGCCGTAGGTGGGCGAGTGGCGGCGCAGGTCCACGCCCACGTCTAGGATTTCGCCGCGCACGACGTAGACCAGTTTGCCTTGTGCCTTGGG
>WFQZ01000299.1 GCA_015486785.1 Thermoflexales bacterium | reverse complement strand
GGCCGGCGTTGGGGCTGACGTTTCTGCTGGGGGTGGGCGTCGCGCTGGCGGGATTGCGGCAGGATGTGGGGGCAGCGGTCGCTTTGCTGTGGACGGCGGTGATGATGTTCCCCACGCTATTGGCCGAGGACGCGCCGCATTTTTTGCGGGCGGTCGGTGTGTTGCCGACGGCGGTCTTGTTCCCTGTGCTGGGGCTGCGCTGGCTGGAGGCGCGATTGTCCGGCCTCTGGCGGTACGTGCCGTTGCTGCTGGTGGGGTTGGGGCTGGGATGGAGCGGCTACGATTATTTCGCGCGCTATGCTCGCGCTCCGCAGACGTATCATTGGTTGGAGGGGGGCGCGGTGGCCTTGGCCGGAGCGATCAACGAGCAGCGGGGTGCCGGTTGGGACGGCTCGCGGATGCTGCCTGGGCCGCCTTCCGACCGCGCGATCTACCTCGACCGGCAGCTTTGGGATTCGTGGGCGGCTGTGCCGTATCTGGTGCCGCGTGAGGCGGTGCAGTTTCTGCCGAGTCCGGCTGTGGCTTGGCCCGCGAAGGGGGCGGCGTTTTTCGTTTGGCCCTATCGCCCGTGGGCGGAGGAGATTTTGCCGCGTTTGCCTCATCCGGTTTATCTGCAAGCGTCCCCCGGCCCGCAGATGCAAGGTGATAAAGACCCGCAGCCTTACACTGTCGCCGATGAGCTGATCGCATTGCCGCTGCCGCCGTTGCCACCACCGGTTGCCACGTTTGATGGTGGTATCCAACTGCGGGCCGCGCTCGTGCAACCGAGGCGCGACGGGGTGCGGGTGCAGCTCTACTGGCGGGCGGACGCGCCTCCGGCGGGCCGGTACACGGTCTTTGTGCATTATCTGCGGGGCGGGGCGAAGGTCGCTCAGCACGACGGTCAGCCTGCCTGGGGCTTGCTTCCCACCGACTTGTGGCAGGCGGGTGACGTGGTGCTCGATGCGCACGATCTGCCGGGCGTCACGCCGCGCACCGGGGATACGCTGTGGATCGGGTTGTATCGCAGTGATAGCGGTGTATTGGCATCGCCGCCGGGCGTTGGCGTGCCGGTCATTCTTGTGCCGTAGGCCGGGGTTTGACAAGTCGGTGAGGGTGGTTATGATATTTCCATATCCAATGTTACAGAGGAGGATGTTATGTGGGGAAAAGAAAAACCGAAGCCGCCGGCGGCGAGACAAGGAGCAAGGCCTAAAGGGTCGCCTCCTTTGGCAGCCGGAGGCATTGAATCTACCATCGGCCCGAATACGCACGTCAAGGGAGACATTCAGGGGGATGGTGGGTTGCGCGTTGAGGGCATCGTGGAGGGAACGATTGAGTTGACCGGCAATTTGGTCATCGGCGAAAGCGGGAAGATTCGCGCCGAGATCAAGGCCAACAATGTGTCCATCGCCGGGGCGGTGCTGGGGAACATTACCGCCAATCGGGTGGAGATTTTGGATACCGGTCGGGTGTGGGGCGATCTGACGACGAAATCTTTGTTGATCAACGAGGGGGCGTATATGCACGGGCAGACGATTATGCCGGAGGATTTACAGCCGCCGAAGTTTGAATCGCCTAAGGCGCATCATACGCCGCCGCCGCGTCCGGCGGTCACGCCCGCACCGGCGAAGCCTGCCCCGCCGAAGCCTGTCCCTCCGGCGAACGGCGGCAAGGACAAGAAGAAGTAAGTTTAGGCATTGCAAAACCCGCTCCGATTAAGGAGCGGGTTTTTTGTTATTCAGCACCCCGGACAGGAATCGAACCTGTAACCTCGGGCTTAGAAGGCCCTTGCTCTATCCTATTGAGCTACCGGGGCAAAGTAGGCTCAAGATTCCACCACCGGGCGGATGCCGTTGCGCACTTGCCGCCCGGAAAGCAGCCGCAGAATCTGCTCTGGGGAACGATCTACCAGCACGGAAAGTTCCCGTGGGGTGAGGGGATGGTTGTCGTTGCTGAGGAACACGCGGAAGATGGCTTCAATCAGCGTGGGGGCGTCTTTTACGTAGTGGGGCTGCTTGCTGCAATGGGTGGTGATGATGTGGCGCAGCCCTTCGACTTGGTGGACTTTTCCGGTAGACCACTCGATCCAGTCTATTGGTTCTTGCTGATCTAAGTTGGCGTAGAGCGCACGATGCTCCGCGCACAGGTGGGAGCGTAGTTTCACGTTTAGATCCATTTGCTGTTCATCCCACCAGGCATAGTCAATGTGAAAAGGTGTATCTAAGGTCGGCTTGATTAAATGAGCTACGGTTGGATATGACGGTGGCATTCCCATTAGTTTTCACCTCGATAGGCCCAGTAATTATCTCCCAATGAAATGTAGCGCGAGGATGTGGCCAGGATGGAGAGGAGCGGGGCCGGCGTCACGCGCCGGACCAGGTTGACGATGCTGTACAGGGCGGTGGCGTGGACCGCGCGTTGCAGGCTCAGCCCGGAAAGTCCGTTGAAGACCGTTTCAAGCACCGATTCCAGTGAAAGGGAGTTCATTTGACCCGCCAGTTGGTCTACGGCATCGGGATCGTTCACAGAGACGGCTTGTTGTTCGTCAAACTCGCAGTAGACACGCACTCGCAGCACCGCGAAGTTGAGTTTCCCATCTTGTACGTTGACGGTACGCAGCCACTCGCTGCGGTGAGAGCGCAAGGGGCGCACGCTGATGCGGATTTTGCCGGGGGTATCCGGTACTTGTTCCAGGTCAATGTAGCTTCCGGTGCTGGCGTGGCGGGCTGCAAACCACTCCCGCAATCCGTAGACGTAGCGTCCGCTGAGCACCACCCAGCCGGGGAATTCTTCTTGGGTGTGCCCGTCCACGAAAGTAAAGCGGATGCGGTCGGTCATGCGGGCCGACGGGAATAGTTTGGACACTCGCGCGGAGAGGGGCAAAGTCCCGCTGCGCCAATGGCGGTACGGAAGGATGACGGTGGTTTTCTCCTGGAGCGGTACGTCCGGCTGGGCGTCGCTCCATTCGTCATCAATTTCTTGCTCCAGCTTGAGCATGATGCTATCCAGCAGGCCGCGATTGTAAGGGATCGGCATGTAGTGGAGCAAGGGAGGCGTTTCCAACACCTCGCGCGGCTCCATCTCGCGCAGATACCACAGGGCCTTTCCCGCCGGGCCGACTTCGTCAAAGCGGCGATCCCGCAACAGGGCATATTCCAGCGAGAAGATTTGCAGCGCAAGCGGCACTTCGGATGGCAGGTCGAGTTCCTTCAGGAAGTCGGTGGTGGCCAATGGGCCGCCTCCGGCCATATCTAGCATCGCTTCGGCAATGTTCAATTGCCCCGGCGTGATCTCCAGCACCAGGTCGCGCAGGAACCATTGATCGCCCACGGTCAGGAATTGGCTGCTTGTTTCCAGCGCACGCAGTAACTCGCTGCGGATGCGCTCACCGTAGCGGGCACATAGATCATCTGCGCTGAGATCTTCTTCTTGAGGCAGGTATACCATCTCGTTGAGCGGGTGCTCATGGGATAGTTCCATGGCAAATTCCATTTCCTCCCCATCTTCGGTGCGGACGCGCATCACCGAAAACGGTTCGTATTCTGGATTGTGCCCCGGCCTCACGCTCACTACCTCTCCCAGGATGTCACCTAGGTGGGGGAAGAGCACTTGTTCGCCCACAGCATAGGTTTCTTGCGGGCGGTAGATGTGTCCTTGTGACAGGGTGTCTTGCAGCAAGGATACAATTTGTTGGTTGCGGTAGTTGATCAGTTCCCGCGTTAGTTGCTGGAGCGTTTGGGGCGACTCACGCTCCATAAGGAAATTCGCCAAATGCTCAAGGTCTGCCGGTAGGATGGAAAATCGTTCCCAATAACGCTCACTTTCTATAGGACTACTCACGCTTATCACCTTTCCAAGGTCTTTGGGTTTAATTTGTTGCTGTTTAGCTTCAAAATTATACCAGGAAGGAATATGTTGACAAATATTACATTTTGCCGCAAACTATATGTGCTCATTTTCGGACTAGCTTAGGAGGTGGCGATGAACACGGAGCAGAATGATTATCTTGATTTGGTGACGGTGCATGTGGCTCATGGGATGCTCCAGGCTATGGTTATACGTGGGGCTTTAGAGAGTGCCGGGATTCCGGTGATGTTGAGCTACGAGTCGGTTGGCCCGGTGGTGGGAATCACTATCAACCGCCTGGGTGAAGTGGAGGTGATGGTGCCTGCGGAATGGGAGGATGAAGCTCGCAGCTTGCTGGAGGCCGAGCCGCGCAAGGGCGAGATTTTCTCCGTGCCGCAGGGGGCTGCGTCCGAGGAATAATTGTGTTGGCCGGGTTGAGCGTCGGTTGCATTAGCCAAGCCGAGGGGCGTTCATTCCGGCCCCGCGCTGGCTAACTCATTGCTGAAAGGAGCTGACTAATGACCGTTTTATTGATTGAGGTGGTGCTATCTCTCGTCCTGGCTCTGGTGATCGGATTTAGCATTGCTCGTTGGAAAGGTCTCTTGGGGGAGGGCGTCGTGGTCTTGGTTGTGAACGGGGGGCTGTTCGTGTTGGCTCTCCTTTTAAGCGGGCGGATCCCCTTGTACCAGCTTCCCATCACGTGGGGGAAGTTTGTGGATCAATCTCCCTACCTCGTCATCGTGTACTTGACTCTGGAGGCCACTTTGTGGGCCGTCTTGGGCGCGGCTTCCCTGGGGTACTTTTTCAACGGTGGATTGGGGGCCTGGGCGATGTCACTGATGACGCTGGTGGCCGGAGTGCTTTCCGGCGGCTTGACGGTGGGGCTGTTCTACTGGCTTTCCTACAAAAATGCCCTGAGCTATGCGCCGGCATTGGCTTTCGGGCTGGCGATCTTGCTCATCGGGATCGGAGGAACGTGGCTTTTCGCTGATCGCTTCAAGGCTCGCTGGTATCCGATCATGGTGCTGTGG
>WFQZ01000298.1 GCA_015486785.1 Thermoflexales bacterium | reverse complement strand
GGCGGGGATCGTGGTGCGCAAGGGGGGATTTCACGCGGGCGAGGCGCGGCGTCCCGCTGCCGATGTGCCGCTGCCGGAGTTGCGGT
The DNA here is from genome assembly GCA_015486785.1 of Thermoflexales bacterium. Taxonomy (GTDB): domain Bacteria; phylum Chloroflexota; class Anaerolineae; order B4-G1; family SLSP01; genus S014-19. Next base: position 6,086 of record WFQZ01000298.1, on the reverse strand, counting down.
TTGCGGCGCAGCAAATTCAGGTGGCCGGGTCGCCGACGACGGTGATGGGGTGCGCGGGGGTGTTTGCCCCGGATCGGCTGGACGGCGGCGCGGCGGCTTTGATCGCCGGGATGCGCGTGGCGCGTGGGGAGCGGGTGTTGGATTTGGGATGCGGCACCGGCTTGGTGGGGCTGGCCGCGCAACGGCAAGGGGCCGTGGTCACGCTGACGGATGTTTCGGCGCGGGCGGTGGCGGCGGCGCGGCGGACGTTCGCCGCGAACGGATTTCCGCAAGTGGCGGCGCAGTTGAGCGATGCGGGCGCGGACTTTCCGCCCCGCAGCTTTGACGTGGTGCTTACCAATCCGCCCTTTCATCGCGGGCATCAGGTGGCTACCGATGCCGCCGCGCGGTTCATTCAGGCTGCCGTCCGTGTGCTTACGCCGGAAGGTCGGGTATACTTGGTGGCGAATGTTTTTTTGCGCTACGAGCTATGGCTCCGGCAACACTTCCGAGAGGTTCGTGTCGTATGGAAGGATCGCCGCTTCAAAGTGCTGGAGGGTGTTTATGTCAGATGATGGTCGTATGAGTTCAGAAGCTGAATTACTCGCAGCATGTCGGCAGTTTGTGGAACAGTTGCCCGGCCACGAGCATGATTTGTTGGCTTCCTTTGACGAGGCTCTGGTCCCGTTAATGTTGCTCGCGCCCGAAAGGCGCATTTGGCGGGTCAACCACAAATTCACCGAGCTATTTGGGTACACGGGGGAGGACATTCCTACGCTGTCCGCGTGGTTTGAGCTAACCGTCCCTGAGGAACGTCGGCAGGAGGTCCAGGCACGCTGGGAAGAACGGCTAAAGCGGGCCAGAGAAGGTTTGCGGGCCGAGTTGCTGCATCGCTGCGAAATCAGATGCAAAGATGGCACCACGCGCACGGTGGAGGGGATTTGCTCGGCCTTTGGCGAATGGCTATTGTTCTTCTTTGTGGACTTGACCGAGAAACTGTGGCTAGAGGATGAGCTGCACTGGCGTGATTCTCTCCTGCACAGTGTGATGAATGCCATGCCGGAAGGGATGATCTTGTTTGATGAAGAGGGGGCGGTGATTGAGTGGAATCCGGCGTATGCCCGCAGTACCGGCATCTCTGTGCAAGACGCACTCGGCCAGAAGTGCTGGGATTTGCAGTTCCGCGCTCTGCCGGAAGAGATGCGCACGCCGGAAATGTACGAGCGCATCAAGGGGGTCTTGCAGCGGTTCTTTCAAACCGGGGAGTTGCCGGAGCGGCTTCGTTTCCGGGAAATCGTGGTAGAGCGGATGGATAGCGAGAAACACTTCTTGCAATTCCATTCTTTCCCCATTAAAACCCCTCGTGGATATATGCTGGGGGGCATCGCGCATGATGTCACGCAGCGGCGGCGGAACGAGGTGGAACTGGCTCGTTATCGTGAGCAGCTTGAGAAGCAAAATCAGGAGTTGCGCCAGCTCGCGCAGGCGATCCGTCAGAGCGGCAGCACCATCGTGATCACCGATCTTGACAGCTGTGTGGTGTATGCTAACCCGAAGTTTGAGGAAACCACCGGCTACACGGTGGAGGAGGTGTTGGGGAAGAACTTGCGCTTTATGCAGTCGGGGGCACATCCCAAGTCTTACTATGAGCAGTTGTGGCGCACGCTGAAGGCCAAGCAGGAATGGCGCGGGGAGTTTCTCAACCGCCGCAAAGATGGTTCTCTGTACTGGGAGTATGCGACCATTGCCCCCATCTTTGATGATGACGGCAACGTGACGCACTACATCGCGGTAAAGGAAGACATCACCGCGCGGAAGCAAGCGGAAGCAGAAGTGCAATTGTTGCTCTCGCTGACCCGTGGGATCAGTGAGGCGCGAGATTTTCTGGAGGCATTGGAGATCGCGCTGCGCCTGGTGGGGGAGCATACCGGCTGGGTGTTGGGCGAGGCGTGGATTCCCGATCCGCACGGGATATTGTTGAAGAACAGCGGGGTGACTTACTTGAGCCGCCCGGAGGATGAGTCGCTCCAGAAGTTTGCGCAGATCAGTATGGAATTTTCCTTCCCTATGGGTGTGGGGGTGCCAGGGCGCATTTGGGCCTCCGGTGAACCGGAATGGCAGGAGGATATTTCCGTTCTGGGAGAAGAGACCTATCTGCGCGTCAAGTATGCCCGATTGGCCGGGTTGAAGGCTGCTTTAGGGGTGCCCATCATAGCGGACGAGGAAGTGTTGGCGGTGCTGGTGTTTTACACAGACCATTCGCAGGTGGAAGAGTTGCGCTTGGTGGAACTGGTCTCCTCGGTGGCTTTGCAATTGGGGGCGGTGCTGCGGCGCAAGCAGGTGGAGGAGGAAAATCTACGCTTGACGACGGCGGTGGAGCAAAGTGCCAGCACTGTGGTGATTACCGATAAACAGGGGACTATTACCTACGTGAATCCCAAATTCACGCAACTGACCGGTTATACGTTTGAAGAGGCTCTAGGGCAGAATCCGCGCATCCTCAAGGCGAAAGAGACCCCTTTAACAGCAGAGGATTATCGGAATCTCTGGCGCACCATCCTTTCCGGGCAGAGCTGGCATGGCGAGTTCTGCAATCAGAAGAAGAATGGGGAGTTGTTTTGGGAATCGGCGATCATTTCCCCGATTCGGAATCTGCGCGGGGAGATCACCCATTTCATCGCGATCAAGGAAGACATCACCGCACGCAAAAAGGCCGAGGAGCAGTTGCGGGAATACGCGGCGATGTTGGAGGAACAGAACGCCGAGCTTGATGCCTTTGCGCATACGGTGGCGCACGATTTGAAGAATCCGCTCACCATTGTGATGGGCTTCAGCCTGGCGCTGGAGAGCAAATGGCAGGAATTCTCTCCGCAGCGGATGGATCAGTATTTGCATACTATCTCCGAAAACACCAAGCGGATGAACAACATCATTGATGAACTGTTGTTGCTGGCCAGTGTGCGAGGCTTGGAGGGCGTGGAATTGCAGCCGCTGGAGATGCAATCGTTGGTGGATGAGGCAATGCAGCGATTGACTTATATGAGCGAAGAGCGGCACGCGGAAATTGAGTATCCGGATCGTTGGCCGACGGCGATGGGCTATGGGCCGTGGGTGCTTGAGGTGTGGACGAACTACATCAGCAACGCGATCAAATACGGGGGGACCCCACCGCACATTGAGGTCGGGGCTACGGAGCTGGAACATACGATCCGCTTCTGGGTCAAGGATAACGGCCCCGGTCTGACCGAGTCGCAGCAGAAGCGGCTCTTCGTGCCGTTTGAGCGATTCCATCAAGTGCGGGCACGCGGGCACGGTCTGGGGCTGTCCATCGTCCGCCGGATTGTGGAACGGCTGGGCGGTGAGGTCGGCGCGGAGAACGCGCCCGAAGGCGGCAGCATCTTCTACTTCACCTTGCCCAAGGCGGCGGAGAGCGACTGAATCGCCGCGTACTCCTCGCGCCCGATAAACATCGGGCGCGTTTCTCTTAGGGCAAAGTTGCCATTCATAAATTTGCAGTTAGAATTTTCCTCCGGAGTGCCTATGAACCTGTATTTCCTTCTTTTTTACGCGGGTATTGGAGGAGGCGCGTTATTGCTGGCGGGGGAGTTGCTCCCCCGTTTGCATTCTCTGCGCAAAGTAGCCACAGCTGCCGGCTTGACGCTGTTGACGCTGTTGTGGCTGCTAATGCCCTCTGAGGGGCGGGGCGTGCTCTCCGTTTGGTCTCCCTCGGTGATGCTCAACGGCCAGATGATCCTGGATGTGACCCCGGTCCTGTGGTGGCTGGGGGCGGCCCTGGGGGCGATCTTCAGTGGGGCGGCATGGATCGCAGTGGCGGAGCGGCAAGAGATGCAGCCGCTCACCGGAGTGTTGACGCTGACTTCCCTGCTCATCCTGTGGGTGATGTTGCTGAGCGGTTCCATCCTGACCACGTTAATTTCGTGGGCCGTGTTTGACCTGTTGTGGGGCACGGCGGCCTTGATGTCCGGCGAGGATGGGGAGCGGGTGACATTCGGCTTGGCGATCCACGGCGTGACGACGCTGCTGCTGTGGGCGGTGACGCTGTTGCTGCAAGAGGATGGGGTGAGCCTGTTGTGGTGGCTTTCCTGGCCCGCCGCGCCGCTCCTGAATTTGCTGCTGCTTGCCGCTATGATGCGGGTGGGGCTGTATCCGTTTCACATTGTCTTTCCCCGTCAGATTGGCCGTACCAGATTGTTGAGCTTGGTACACTTGGCCGGGGTACTCTCCGGCGTGGTACTCCTCTACCGTCTGCTCAACTTGCCCGGCGTGACGACCTTGCCCCTGTGGATGTCATTGTGGGGCATCTTATCCATCTTCTGGGATGGTCTGTTTGCTTGGGCCGCCCCCGGCAAACAAAGCCCGCTCTTGTGGGCCGGTCACGCGCTGTTGATCGGTTGTGTGGCCGGGGCCGGCATGGCCGGGGACGGGACGTTGCTCCTGCTGGGCACGGGCTTTTGGCTCACCGCAGGGACGTTGCTGGTGCTGGTGCGGGGCTACGCGCCGCGCGAAGTCCTGTGGGCCTGGCCGATCTGGCTGGGGCTGCTGCTCTTCATCGGCACGCCGCCTTCCGCGCTGGGGCCGGCCCTGTGGAGCTTGTTTGACTCTGTCCCCTGGGGCGGCAAGCTGTTGCTGTGGGTGGGACTGCTCGCCTTGTACGCGGCTGCGTATCGCGGCATGCGCCGCCCCGCGCTCGGCTCGCTGACGATGCCCCGTGGATGGCAACAAGCCGCGTGGGCGGTGGGCTTGGGCATCATTGTGGTCGCGGCGTTGCTCACCCCGTTCCGCGCTCCGTTCCCTCAGCCGCCGGCCTGGGGCGGGATGGTGTTGTGGCTGCTCGCCGGAGCTGCCGCCGTCGCGCTGCTGCGCTGGGGATGGATGACCCACGTCTGGCTGCGCTACGGTGAGCCGATCCTGGAGCTGGTGGAGTTATCCTGGCTGTATCGTGCCCTGTGGCGGGGCATGGAGCATGTTTTATCGTTCTTGCGTATGGCCAATGAAATTAGCGAAGGAAACGGATCGGTATTGTGGTCCCTGTTGATGTTGCTGCTCTTCTTGCTGGTGGTGATTAACCGATGAATCCCTTTGTCGCCTGGCTAAGTCGTCTCTCGGTTTACGCTTCTACGCCGGCCATTTGGGGCATTTTCCTGGCCGGAGCGGCGATTTATCTGATCGCCAATTGGCGGGTGCGCTTTTTGGCTCTGCTGGTGCAGTACCTGTTCATCGGCGTGATCTTTGAACGCATCTTTGATTCCCGCCCCGAACTGGCCTTCTTGAAGATTCTCGTGGGGTGGCTGGTCGGCGGTGCGGTGTTCCTCAGTGCCCGCATCCGCGAGGAAAATCACCCCGAAGCGCAGGAGCATCGTCTGCACTGGGGGGCCAATGTTCCCTTTCGGATTCTTTCCCTGCTGATGATGGTGGTGGCGGCTTACCTGGCCTCGCAGCGGTACGCTTTGCCCTTCATTCCCCCAGACCTGGCCCCGGTGTGTTTTGTGCTGGGCGGATTGGCGATTCTCTTTATGGGGACCGAGGAAAAGGATACTGCCGTCGTAGGCGTGGGGATGCTCAACTTGCTGGCGGCGTTGGATATCTTTTACTCGGTGCAGGACCCTAGTTTGGTGGTAACCGGCATGCTGGTGATGGTGAACTTGTTGGTGGGACTGGTGATCTCCTATCTCACGGTGGCGGAGGTGGTGGAATGACGCTCCCCGGACCGCTTCTACTTGGCATCCCCATTGTGATGGCGGGACTGCTGTGGCCGGTGCGCCGTTGGACAACGTTGCAAGCGTGGTTGGCTGCGTTCGCGGCCTCGCTGGTGGGCGGGATCGTGGTCTTGGCTCCGCTGAATGAACCGCTGACGTTCCGAGGCGTGTCGTTGATCTTGGGCCGTCCGCTGTACGTCCTGGGGCGGCAGATGCTCGTCGAGCCGGTCGACCGGCTGCCGCTGGCCTTCATCTTCCTTACCTCGGCGGGATTGTTTCTGATCGCCTGGCGGTTGCTGCCCCACTCCAATTTCTACTCCCTGGGGCTGATCGCCGTGACGCTGCTGGCGGCGGCCCTGCTGGTGGAGCAGGTGGTGTACGCCGCGTTGC
>WFQZ01000297.1 GCA_015486785.1 Thermoflexales bacterium | reverse complement strand
TCATTACTTGTCCCCTAACCGGCGTTCCATTGCCGCGCGGGTGCGGGCGGCGATCTCACCCAATTCGTCTCCAAAAAAGTTCTCCGGCCAGTTCTCGATATCCCCGTCTCGGTTTAGGCGGAGCGGTTCGATTCGAGCGCCGTTTTTGCCATGCTGCACAAAGTAGACCGCGATGTCTCGCAGTGCAATTCGTCCCTCCGCAATCCGGCGTTGCAAGCGCGTCAAAAAGTGTTCGGAATGGCTCTCTACTATCAGTTGCACGTTGCGGGGCTTGCCGTCCTCGTTCGCCTGAATCGCACTGATGAACACGTCCGCCAGATTGGCCTGTACGCTGGGGTGGAGGTGGAGTTCCGGTTGTTCCATCCAGACTATCGAGTTGAGCGGGGCGTAAAAGGCTTGCACCAAAGGGGGCAAAACCTGGGAGACACCAAAGCCCACGTCCGTTAGTTTGACCTCTGGAGAATCCGGATGCACCTGCAACAGCACCTCGTACTCCTTACGCCCTTCCGCCAGGGGAGTGACCTTGAAATTGTGAATCATCCCTATGTCCTTTAGCCAGTCCGCGATGAACTGGTCGAATGGGTAGCGGCGTCTTCTCGGAGCGCGATTAAGTTGACGATTGGCCTTTGTAGCGGCCAGCAGCGCGGCGATGGTATACTCGCCATTCTGCCCCACATCCAACGGGGTATCCCCGGACCAGGCGTATACCCGCCGGGGGTGCTCGCGCAGTGGCCCCAGGTAGTAGAAATTTTCCAGCAGGTGTTCGACCGCCAGCGAGAACTCGGTCATAAAGTTAGCGTTTTGGTAACGGGAGAGCGAGCGGTCGGCAAAGCGGTAGAATTTCTCCGGTGGCTCCACAGGCCATTGACGCCCCTGGGCACGCACCAGGCGCAGGGGGGAACACTTGAGCACGCCCGTGCCTCTCTTGCGACTGTGAATAATCTCTAACTCAGGTTCTCCTCCCAGCAGCCGGTAAGTGAACTCGCGGGTCTGCGGCTGTCCTCTGCCATCCGCGCCCAACTTGACCTCCAAAGCCAACTCATCTCCCTGATAGCCTTGACTTGGGTCCAAGGCGTCGGTCACTAGCATTGGATCGGGCAATTTCCAGCGCAGGGAGAAATTCAGTGCCCGGTCGAGGTCATGCCCGTACAGGCAATCCTGGAATGTACCCAAGTCAATCAACGTGTTCCGGTCTCCCAAGCGTAGTGCGCTCTTGCGGTCGGCAGAGAGCGCGGTTTGCTTGAGTGCCAGCAAGAAATGCCCCAGGCTGGACTTACCCGAGCTGTTGGGACCAAAGATTACCGTCAGCGGCGCGAGTGACAGGTCGCCGGTATCTTGCCAGGCCTTGAAATTCTCGATTCGCAAATGTGTCAACATGAGTTCCTCCTAATCAATGTGTGTCGGTAGTTACATTCGTCCCGCTCGGAAGTGGCACACCTACCCGGTGCCTCTTGTTCGTGGTCAACTCGTCAATCGTTGAGGCTCATAGTATAGCCGTTTCGCGCAGAGCGGTCAAACGCCGGCTGCCTCCCACACCCCGCTCCTCCATTGCCCGCGCCAGAGAGTTGCTGCACCATCCTGATGCTGAGCAAGATGCCGGGCCAAGCAACAACGGATTGACGCTGAGCAGTTAGGCACAAAAAAACCGGCGGATGGATTTCTCTATCCGCCGGTCTTGTTTGAAGCGGGACTACTTAGCGTATTCCACGGAGCGGGTTTCACGGATCACCGTGACTTTGATCTGCCCCGGATATTCCATCGTTTCCTCAATCTTGCGGGCCACGTCACGCGAGAGGTGGATGGCGGCCAGGTCGTCAACGTCGCCGGGGCGCACCACGATGCGGATTTCGCGCCCCGCCTGAATGGCGAAGGCTTCCTCGACGCCCTTGAAGGACTTGGAGATGTCCTCCAGCGTGCGGATGCGCTTGATGTAGCGTTCCAGACTTTCGCGCCGTGCGCCGGGACGGGCGCCGGAAATGGCGTCGGCTACTTCGACGATCACCGCTTCGATGGATTCTTGCTCCACCTCGTGATGGTGCGATTCAATGCAGTGCACCACGCTCTTGGAGACCCCGTACCGCCGCGCCAGTTCCGCCCCGATGAGCGCGTGCGTTCCCTCCACCTCAAAATCCACCGCCTTGCCGATGTCGTGCAGCAAGCCGCCCAGGCGGGCCGTTTCGACGTTCCCGCCCAGCTCCGAGGCCAGCAGGCTCGCCAGCTTCGCCACTTCAATGGCGTGGCTCAATTGGTTCTGCCCAAAGCTGGTGCGGAAGTGGAGCCGCCCCAGTAACTTCATCAACTCCGGATGCAGCCCCGGCGTTCCGGCCTCGTAGACCGCGCGTTCGGCCTGCTCCTTCATAATCTCCTGGACTTCCTTCCGGGCCTGCGAAAGCACCTTTTCAATGCGTGCCGGGTGGATGCGGCCATCGGCCACCAGCCGGTGCATTGCCCGCGCGGCGATCTCGCGCCGCACCGGGTCGAAGGAAGAAACGGTGATCGTCTCCGGTGTATCGTCCACAATCACATCCACCCCCGCTTTCTGCTCAAAGACGCGGATGTTGCGCCCGCCGCGCCCGATGATGCGGCCTTTCAGCTCATCGGAGGGAATTTCCACGGACTTGGTGGTCAGTTCCGCCACCGGCTCCGACGCCAGCCGCTGGATCGCCACCGCGATCAGCTTACGCGCCCGGCGGTCGGCCTCTTCACGGGCCTTCATCTCTTCCTCGCGGATCACCCGCGCCATGTCGTTGCGACTCTCCTCGGCCACCTGCTGCAAGATGATCGCGCGGGCCTCTTCCTCGGATAGATTCGCGATCCGCTCCATTTCGGCGCGATGAAGGCTCTCTTGTTTCTCCAACTCGTTCCAGCGTCTATCCAGCGTGCTCTGCCGCTTGTTTAACCGCTGCTCCCGCCCGTCGAGCTTGTCCTGCCGGGCGTCCAACTGCGAGCGGCGTTGCTGCAACCGCTCCTCTTCCCGCCGCAACTCCTTGGCCCGCCGCTCCAAATCCGCTTCCGTTTCCTGGCGGAGCTTGAGTGCCTTGTCCTTGCTATCAAGGATGATGTCGCGGCTCTGTTTCTCAGCTTCCTCCAACAACCGCTTGCGCATCGCTTCCAGATCGCCCATTTCCTGCTTGTACTGCCACAGGCGAACCCAGTAGCCAATGCCGACACCGATGAGACCTCCGATGAGTAATGCGAGTACCTCTCGTAACCAAACTGGCATCTTCAATCCTCTCTTTCAAAACTAGAATCTGGCTGGGGTAGTGCTGAAAGAGCGTCCTGAATCAAGTCATAGGGGAAACCTCGGCGCAAAAGCCGTTCGCGGAGTCGCCGCCGGGCTACTGAGAACGGCAAATGACGTAAACGGCGCATTTGCTCCTCGGCCACGTGACGAATCGCTGCGCTTTCGTCGTATGCGGCCAAGACCTTCTCGATGACCGCATCGCCGACGCCTTTTTGCCGCAACTCCGACGCCAGAGCGAATCGTCCCTTGGGGCGGAAGCGGGCGCGATTTTCGACCCAATAGCGGGCGAAAGCCTCGTCGTCCAGGAATCCGCGCCGGTGTAAGCGGAGCAGCACTTGGGTGATAGCCGGTTCGGAGAATTCACGGGCCGTCAGCATACGGCGGATCTCCGCTTCGCTGCGCGGACGCGGCTCGAGATGATCCAAAGCCTTCTCGTAGGCCCGCTCCACCTCATCGGCGGCTTGTAGATTGGTGATCTGTTCATCGCTCAACCAATCGCCAACGTGTAACTTTTCCGCCAACGTGGCAGCTAATCCAAAAGCGAACGCCCCGTCCAGATAAACATTGACCCGTTTCTGGGTGTGTTGCTGTGGCGTGAGGGCGGTGATCTTCCCGCTCATAGTTACCCCAAGAAAAAACGGCTATGGCAGAAGTTACCATAGCCGTCGGTAAGCAACGAATTCCCCGCTTTGGGGGGATCGGGTCTGTGTAAATCGTTATTGCTCTTGCTTACCTCAGCGCGTTGCGCTGTAAAACTTTATCCATCGTGCCTAAAGCTCGATTCAAGTTTGGACTATGGTCAGCTCTGCCGGGATGCTAAGCATCCGCTGTCCAGGCGAAATTCTCGCCGAATTTGAACTTGATTCAGGGGGACCTCTTTCCACTCCCCGAAAATCAGAATGACCGGCTCAGTTTACAGTAAAAAGGAAAGCTGACAAGTGCAGCGGGGCAGATGGTTTAAGGTCGGTGAGACCGCCGCCGGCTCGCCAGGAACAGGAGGCCCGGAATTGTGAAGACCAGCCACACGCCGTAAGGGGCGATCAGATAGTTCGGGAGGTGCTGCGCCAAGGGCCAGTGGATGAGCAGCACCGGCAGAGTCGCCAGTTGGAAACCCACGGCGATTGCGCCGCCCCAACCTTCCCACCGCCAAGCGGCGGCCAGCCCCAACGCGCTCAGCAGGCTGAACAGCAAGGGCAAGTTCTCAATGGGCGCGTAATCGCCGACCGCATAAGGATCGGCTTGACCGGTCACCAGCAAGTTCCAGCCGTAACCGCCGGCGACGAGCAACGTCGCCCCGATGGGCAAAAGGCTCCACACCCGCGCAATGCGGCGCAGCAAAACGGTTGTGCGCTCCGCCCCACGAACGTTTGCCATAATCCGGCCTCCTCATTCACGCCTCACTTGCAGTATAAGCGCGTTGGCCCGTCGGCACAAGCGAGCGTTTGCCGTTTCAATCGCTTTGAGTATACTGACAACAACTACCCAGTAACTATCAGGAGGCCCTCAATGGAACTTTCTTGCCTACAGGAAAACCTGTCCAAAGGATTGAGTATCGTAGGCCGCGCCGTGCCTTCGCGCACGACGATGCCAATTTTGCGCAATGTGCTGCTGGCAACCGATCATGGCCAGCTCAAGCTGGCCGCCACGAATCTGGAGTTAGGAATCGTGCATTGGGTCGGGGCGCGGGTGGAAACGGACGGCGCGGTGACCATCCCCGCACGCAACTTCATAGACTTGGTAAATTCGCTCCCCGCCGAACAGATCGCCTTGGTGGTGGATGAAGAAAGTCAAACGCTGCGCCTGACGTGCGGCAGCGTGAAGGCCAGCTTCCGGGGAATCGACGCCGAAGAGTTCCCGGTGATCCCAGAGCCGCAGGATGGCGCGGAAATGGCCGTGGAAGCGGGCGACCTGCGGCAAGCCCTCTCCCAAGTCACCTTCGCCGCCTCCGGCGACGAAAGCCACAAAGTGCTCACCGGCGTGCTGGCGGAGTTTGAGGGGCAGACGCTCACCCTGGCCTCAGCCGACGGCTTCCGCCTCTCGGTGCGCGAAATCCCTTTGCTGCACCCCATCCCCCAGCCGCTCAGCGTGATCATCCCGGCGCGGGCGATGGCCGAACTGGCCCGCATCATCGGCACGCAGGAAGAGCCGGTGGAAATCTCCACCACGCAGCCCCATAACCAGGTGCTCTTCAAGCTCCAAGATACGGTGCTCAACACCCAGTTGATCGACGGCAAGTACCCGGACTATCGCCGCATCATTCCCCAGGAGCACACCATTACCGTCGTCGTGGGGCGGGCGGAACTGTTGCAGGCGTGCAAGCGAGCGGAGATTTTCGCCCGTGACGCCACCAACATCGTCAAGCTGGCCATCGGCGATGGCGAACTCACCGTTGAGGCCGATTCCGCCGAGATGGGACGCGGCTCCACCCGCCTGGAAGCCAACGTTGAAGGCCCGGAGCTGGAAATCGCGTTCAACGTGCGCTTCTTGATTGATGTGCTTTCCGCGATCAACACTCCCCAAGTCGTCCTGGAGCTAACCACGCCCACCAATCCGGGCGTGATCAAAGGCGTGGGAGACGAGTCCTTCCTGCACGTGGTGATGCCGATGCACTTAGGCCGCTAAGTCTAAACGTGGACAAAGGGGCGGGTTGGAGACCTGCCCCTTTTCGCTTATCTTGGAAACCGAGGGGAAAATGATGACCGACTTAGAACAGACCCAGGAATTATCACCGGAGCAACTGCGCCGCACCTGCGATCCGCAGCAATTGGGCTTCCGCACCACCGCCGACCTGCCGTACAGCGATCAGATCATCGGCCAGGAACGGGCGGTAGAGGCCATCCAGTTTGGGTTGGATATTGAAAGTCCGGGATTCAACATCTTCGTGATGGGGCCGGTGGGCACCGGGCGACGCTCCATCTTGATGCGCCTGGTGCGGGAACAAGCCGCCCGCGCTCCCACGCCGGATGATTGGGTGTACGTCAACCACTTCGCCGATCCCAGAACGCCCCGCGCCATCCGCCTGCCGGCGGGACAAGGGGCGCAATTGCGGTCGGATATGGAACGGTTCAACCTGAGCTTGGTTGAACGGCTGCAACGCGCCTTTGAGCAGGATCAGTACGCTCACGCCCGCGAGAAGCTGGAGCAAGATTGGCGCACCGCTCAGCAACAAGCCCTCCAGAACGTTGAAGAGGCGTGCCGCCGCCGAGGTTTTGCGCTGGTGCAATCCCCCTCCGGCTTGTACATCGCCCCGCTGCGGGATGGGAAGCCGCTGGAGATGGAGTTGTTCGGGCAACTGCCGCCGGAAGAACGCTCCCAAATGGAGCAAGACTTGGATCAGCTTGAAGAGATGTTGGAAACCGCGCTCCGTCGGCTGCGGGAGCACGAACGGCAAGCCGCCGCGGCCATTGAGAAGCTGGATCGCGAAGTGGCCTCCTTTGCCATCCGCCCGCTGATGGAGGAACTCCAGTCCCGCTACGCCGATCAAGCCGAAGTGCAGGAATACCTCAAGGAAGTGGAACAAGACATCGTGGAAAACGTGAACTTGCTCTTGGGCAACAAGAGCGAGAACGAGGACGACGGCGATCCCGGCTCCCTGCTCAACGTCCCTTTGCCCCAACGCTACCGCATCAACCTGCTGGTGGATCACAGCCGCACCGAGGGCGCACCGGTGATCGTGGAAGAATCGCCCACCTACGATAAACTCTTCGGGCGCATTGAGTACGACGTGCGTTACGGCAACACCACCACCGACTACACCCTCATCCGCCCAGGCGCACTGCACCGCGCCAACGGCGGCTATCTGATCCTGGACGCGGCCAATCTGCTGAACGCCCCCTACGTGTGGGACGGCCTCAAACGGGCCTTGTTCGCCGGCAAAATTCAGATGGAATCCCCGGACGGGCAGCAACTGGTGCGCACCGTCACCCCGGAACCGGAGCCGATCCCCTTGCAAGTGAAGGTCATCCTGCGCGGCGAACGGTACATTTACTACACCCTCTATCAGCGCAGTGACGATTTCCCCAAACTCTTCAAGGTGCTGGCGGATTTCAGCTCGGAGATGCCGCGCACCCCGGAGACCGAACGTTCTTACGCCCAGTTCCTGCGCTCGCTGAGCCAGGATGAACATTTGCTGCCCTTCACGGCGGAAGCGGTGGCCCGCATTGTGGAATTCGGCGGGCGGCAGACGGAAGACCAAGAGCGGCTGAGTGCGCAGTTCGGGCAGATCGCCGACCTGGCCAGAGAGGCCGCCCACATCGCCCGCCGGAAAGGCCGCGCCGTCGTGGATCGGGAGGACGTGTTGGCCGCCTTGCAGCAACGCATCAAGCGGATGAATCTGGCTGCCGAGTGGACGAGGCGCGAAATCCTCGCCAACCGCCTGCTTGTCCGCACCGAAGGGCGGGCCATCGGCCAGATCAATGGTCTGGTCATCACCACCCGCGCCGGGTACGAGTACGGCATGCCCAACCGCATCACCGCGCGGGCCTACGTCGGACGGGGCAACGTGCTTGACATCCAACGTGAAGTCCACCTCAACGGGCCGATCTACAGCAAGGGCGTGCTCACGTTGAACGGCTACTTCGGGGGAAAGTACGGCACGGCGGAATCATTGGCGATGGAAGCCAGCCTCAGCATTGAGCAGATGTACGACGAAATAGACGGCGACAGTGCCTCATCCGCCGAACTGTACGCGCTGATCTCGGCGGTGGCGCAAGTCCCGCTGCGCCAAGACCTGGCGGTGACCGGGGCCGTGGATCAGTTCGGGAACATCTTAACCATCGGCGGGGCCAACGAGAAGATCGAAGGATTCTACGCCGTGTGCAAGATGCGCGGCCTCACCGGAACGCAGGGCGTGGTCATTCCGGCCTCCAACGTCCTCACCTTGATGCTCAACGAAGAAGTGATCCAAGCCGTGCAAGACGGGAAATTCCACATCTACCCGGTCTCCACGGTGGACGAGGGGCTGGCTCTGTTCACCGGCATCCCGGCGGGGCAGCCGGATGAGCAGGGGCACTATCCCCCCGCCACCGTCCACGGGAAGGTGATGGCGCGGCTGGCCGAATTTGCCCACCGCAAAAAAGAGCCGGACGCGCAGGCCGAGGATGACGATCCGGAGGAGCGCGAAACCGAAGAGACGAGCGGCTGACGATACCGCTCAATGCAGAAGCGACGCACTTCTGAAGTGCGTCGCTTCTAATGCCTCGGCGGCCAAGCACTTCACAGCGGCAGGATGAAATGGAACGCGCTGCCTTTGCCCGGCTCGCTTTCCACCCAGATGCGTCCGCCGATGCCTTCGACCAGCGTTTTGACGATGGCCATCCCGATGCCCTTCTCGCCCAGCCCTTGCACCAAAGGTTGGTTGGCGCGGTAGAAACGCCGAAAAACCCGCGAATAGTCCTCCGGCGCGATGCCGCCGCAGGTATCGTGGATTTCCACATGCACATATTCCCCGGCGGGATCGTCGTAGTGCTCTTGCCGGGCACGGATGACGATCTCGCTGTTTTCTCGTGAACATTGCACCGCGTTCGTCAGCAGGCGCGAGAATATCTGGTACAGACCTTCCCGGTCCGTCGGAACTTCCGGCAGATTGGCGGGGATGTCCATTCGTACCGTCAAGTTCCGCTCGCGGAAGCGGGCCGAAAGTCCAATGACCGCCTCGCTGGCCAGCTTCGCCAGGTTGAGCGGCACGGGTCGCAGCTCCAGCGGACGGCTCTCCGGCGAAGTCAGGTAGAGCAGGTCGTTGAGCAATTGTCCCAAGTGCTCAACGTTGGCCTTAACCCGATACAGGAACTGCTTTTGCATCTCCGTGAGCAGCCCGGCTTGCTCGCCCAGCAGCAGATCTGTGTAGCCGGTGATGGCCGTCATCGGAGAG
This sequence comes from Thermoflexales bacterium, assembly GCA_015486785.1. Classification (GTDB taxonomy): domain Bacteria; phylum Chloroflexota; class Anaerolineae; order B4-G1; family SLSP01; genus S014-19. The sequence continues at coordinate 9,547 of WFQZ01000297.1, read as the reverse complement.
CGGAACTCGTTGACCAGGCTGACAATCACTTGCTGTTGCTCAATCACGCCGCCGGGGGTGCGCACGGTCAACAGCAAGCCGGTCGGTTCATTGTGTGCGCCCAACAACGAGACCAGATCGGCGGCCACCAACTCCCCCAGTTGCGTGAGCATAAAATGCGCCCGCCGCCGCGCTCCCGGCTTGGTGGAGAGCAACTCCGTCACTGCCTGCGCCCATTCCTCGGTCGGATAGATGTCCTTGAGCGAAACCCCGATGATGTTACCCGTCGGCAGGTTCAAGATGCGGTGCGCAAACACATCGGCGGTGACTACGCGCCCCTTGCGGTCGGTCACCAGCATGCCCAGCGCGATCTCCCGCAGATCGTGAGATTGCTTGCTCAGCCGCTCGCGCTGCGCTTCCAACTCCCGGATGCGGTGCTCCAACTGGCGTTGTAATTCCAGACTCACCTCAAGCTGGCTTTGCGCCTCGCTCAGCTCGTTGAGCAGCCGTCCGCGCTCCTCGTTCAGCACCGCGCGATCCCGCGATAACTCATCTACCTTTTTCTTCAGCGCGTCGCGCTCCGCCGCCAACGAGCGCACCTCGTTTTGCCAGAAGCTGATCTCCTTACTTTGGGCCTTGGGGCGCGTGAGGCGGTTCGTCAGCCGCTGGATTTCGCGCTCCCGCAGCTTAATCTCGTTGGCCAGCACGTTGATGCGGTTATTGAGGCTGGTGATCTTCTGTTGTGAGGCCTCAAGCTCGCTCTGCAAGTTGCGCAACTCCGCCTCCCGCTGCGTGCGCTGTCGCTGGAGCGCAGCCGCTTCCTCAATGCGCTTCTGCGCGTGGAAGATCGCCTCGGCCAACAAGTGCGCCACCAGGTCGTACGCGGGCAGCGAGGGGACGGACCAGAGCCGCTCGCTTTCGGGATTCCCCAGCAGCAGGATGCCCAAGCAATCATCTTGGTTGCACAACGGCGCGACCACCAACGGCCCGCTTTGTTCCACCCCCAAATGGCGATAAAGACGATCCAGCCACAGAGGCGCGGACGAGCCTTGAAGGATGCGTGGCTTGTGAGAAGCATACGATTCCGCCAACTGCGGATAATCCATCAAATTCAGCTCCGGCAAGTCAATCTGGGCCGGCGTGGGGGGATGAATGGCGATGACCTTGACCTTGGTGTGGTCTCGGGGCGGATGAAACGCGATCACGCACAGGTCGGCATCCAATAGGCGGGCCAGTTTGGCAGACGTGAGGATCAACGTGGAGTCTATCTCGCGGGCCGATTCCACCCCGAAGAGCACCTCTTGGAGCAACGGCGCGTCCGGGATGAACGTTCCGCCCGCCGGGGTGATGTTTACGGTCAGTTGCCGATAGACGATCAGCGAAAGGAGCGGCAGCGTGACCAGGGAGGTCAGCCGCAGCCAGCCGGAAAAGTGGAGTGTGGGATCGGGCCATAGAAATTGCGCCCCATAGCCCAGCAGCGCGAAGACCGCCAACCCGATGAACCATTCCCACTCCGCCGGGCGGAACGTGGCCGCCGCCCCCAGCAAGATGAGCCAGAGCAGCACCGCCAATCCATCCCCGATCATCGCCAGGGGCTGCCCCTCGAAGGCGAGGGTCGTGCTCGCCCGCGTGACCCAGGCATACGCCGAGTAGCCGTAGAACAGCAGAGATGCCGTGAGCACCGTCAGCAAGACGTAAGTCTGCCATTGCTCCGGCACGCCGCCCCACACGCCGGCCCAGATGATCAACGCCAGGCTGGCGAAATTCACCGCTTGCTCCAGCGGCGGAATGACCAGCTCCGATGTGAACACGCCGGCATTGCCCAGCAAGCTGGCGAGGATCAAGAGCAGCCTTCCGGCCAACACGCCGCCGATGGCCCATCCCCATCGCTGTACCAGGGGCGCATCGGAGGTCGCACGGCGAGCACTCATCACGGCAAAGAATGCCTGTTGCAATGCGAACAACGTCACCAGGAAGTACACCACATCGCCTGGCGGCTGACTGATCAAGCGGATGGCTTCAAGTAGGATATTCATAGACGCTCCTTCTACAATCGATGCCGGCCCGGTGCCGGTTCATCCCACACCCGCGATTTTATCGTGAAATCGCACACAACGCAAACGTAGCACTTACCTTTAGGCTTGTTTCCGTTGTCAAACAGGGTATACTGAAATTCGCAAGTTGCGAGACAAAACCACATTTCCGGCCCATTGTCTTGCACGCAGGACCCACCCCGCTTTTGGATAGGTCGCATCATAACGAATCAAGGAGTGAGCTATGGGCATAGCACGAGATATTGCACTTATCTTTTTGAGCCTGGACGCCCTGGCGATGGGGCTGGTGCCGCTGATTTTGCTGGGCGGGCTGGCGTATGGTCTCTATCGTCTCAAAGCTCCCCTGCGGAACGGATTGCGCCAGGGGCAGGAGTATGCCGCCAAGATGGCCGCCTTTGCGGAAAAAAGCTCTCACACCGTTACCCGTCCCTTCATCTCGCTGTACGGAGCCTGGCAGTGGCTCATCACCGTGCTGGGGCTGCTCCTCGGACGGAGTAAGTAGCGGCGATCAAACAATCGCCCAAAAATCTTTTAAGGAGGATCACCATGAATTTGCGAACACGAGTTTTGCTCACCGGAGGTATTTTAGGGGCCGTGATCGGCGTGATTGCCGGATGGCTGTACTACAATTCTGTGCCGCTCCAAGTGGATGAGAAAGGCCGTCAGACTATCGCCATGCCTTCCGCTTCCCACGCGCTGAAGCTGGGGCTGGGCGTGCTGGGGATTCTGCGGCAGATCGCAGGGTAGCGATGAACGAAGCACGCATCGCGCGGATGCTCGCGCTGGCCAAAGATCACGGGCTGGATGCGCTGGCGTTGATCCCTGGGCCGAACTTGTTTTACGTCAGCGGGCATGCTTTTATGCTGACCGAACGCCCCATCGTGGGGCTTTTCCCCGTGGACGCGCCCCCGGCGATGATCCTGCCGGCGTTGGAGGCCGAAAAAGCCCGCGCCGACGGGATCGCAGCGTACCCTTACAGCGACGAGGAAGGGCCGGGCGGCGCGTTCCAACAAGCCTGCGCCGAGCGGCACTTGAGCGGCGCGGCCTTGGGCGTGGAATCGTGGCGCATCCGCCTGGCGGAGGCGCGGTTGCTGGAGCGTTACGCCCCCGGCGTGACGCTGCTTCCGGCGGACGGAATCTTCGCCGAGCTGCGGCGCGTGAAATCGCCGCCGGAGCTGGACGCAATGCGCCGTGCCGTTCAGATCGCCGAGCAATCGTTCCTCGACTGGCTGCCGCACTTGCACGCGGGGATGACGGAACGAGAAGCCGCCGCCCGCTTGATCGCGGAGATGCTGTCCCACGGCGCGGAGGGGCTTTCCTTTGACCCTATCGTCTGCGGCGGGCCGAACGGCGCGTTGCCGCACGCCGTCCCCGGCGAGCGGGCCTTGCGGCGCGGGGACTGGGTGGTGGTGGATTGGGGCGTCTTCTCCGGCGGCTACGCCTCGGATATCACCCGCATGGTCGTCTTCGGCGAGCCTGAAGGCCCCCTGCGCGAAATTCACGCCCTGGTGCTCCGCGCCAACGAGAGCGGTCGGGCCGCCGTCCGCCCCGGCGTTACCGCTCAAGAAGTGGATGCCGCGGCCCGTCAAGTGATCGCCGAGGCCGGATACGGCCCGCAGTTCATGCACCGCACCGGTCACGGGCTGGGGCTGGAATGTCACGAACCGCCCTCCATCATGGCCGGTGAGCAGACGACCTTGATCCCCGGCATGACTTTCACCGTAGAGCCGGGCATCTACCTGACGGGGCTGGGCGGCGTGCGCATTGAGGATGATGTTTTAGTGACGGAAGAGGGGCGCGAGACATTAACCACCTTGCCCCGTGCTCCGTTTGTGATCCCGGTATAGAGGAGTTGAAATGGGAAAACCGATTTATCTGACCCCCGCTGGATACGAGAAAGCCAAGGCCGAGCTGGAAGAGCTGATCACGGTGAAGCGTCCGGCCTTAGCCAAACGATTGAACTTTGCCATCAAGCAAGGAGACCTCTCCGAGAACGCGGACTACATCGCCGCGAAGGAAGAGCAAGGGTTTCTGGAAGGGCGCATCCAGGAGCTGGAAGCCCAGTTGCGTGACGCGGTAATCATTGAAGAGCACGAAAGCCGTGACGGCAAAGTGCGCATGGGAAGCCACGTCACCGTGGTGGAAGAAGGCTACGACGAGTTGGAAGTCTATCACGTTGTGGGCGCGACCGAGGCCGACCCCGGCAAAGGCAAAATCTCCAACGAATCCCCGTTGGGGAGGGCCTTGCTGGGCCATCGCGCGGGCGACATCATCACCGTGCGTGCCCCGGCCGGCGAACTGCGCTTCCGCATTGAAAAAGTAGCCTAACCGAGCCGCAACATTTACCCCAGACCTGGCGAGCCGACGCTCCCAGGTCTGTTTTTTTTGTCGCCACTCGCCACCTCTTGTCTAATGTCCGGCTTTCCTCTATACTGAATCTGTGCTGCCGCGCTCTGTGTGCGGGATGTCCACTATCGCTTCCCATGCTCCCAAGCCGTTTGGGTGTGCCGCCGAGGTAAAAATTCTCCGCGCTCTTAGATGTGCGTCCGCATGAGCATTCCTCATTAGCCTAGCGTAAGGAGGTTCAGATGATTAAGGTATTCCGTATTTCTCTCAGTTTGTCCTTGGGACTCATCGCCTTGCTGCTCCTGCTGAGCGTGATTCAGCAGTCGGGCGTCTCGGCGGCCCCGGCGACGCCGCAGGCAAAGACCCGCTACGTCGCCCCCGGCGGGCAGGATAGCGGCGATTGCGCCTCGACTTCCACGCCGTGCAAGACCATCCAGTACGCCGTGGATCAGGCGCAGGACGGCGATGAAATTGCCATCGCCACGACGGAGAACTTGGCGCGGGCCATCTACACCGACACCGGCGACAGTGTGATCTCGCTGAATGAGAAGGACATCACGTTGCAAGGTGGCTACGCCTACGTTCCAATGCTCCATCAATGGATAGCCGGGATTGTTCCGGCGCAGGTGGACGGCGAAGGGGCACGGCGCGGGCTTACGATTATCGGCGGCAGCCCGACCGTCAAGCTGCTGGCATTTGTCAACGGGCAGGCGGAAAAGGGCGGCGATGTCTACGCGGAAAATGCCCATCCGCGCTTCGTGGGCACGCCGATCTTGAGCGGGACGGCAACCTACGGCGGCGGGATTTACTTGAAGAAATGCACCATTGATTTTGATCCCGGCAACGTGGACTTGGGCGTGGTTTCCCAATTCAGCGGCTTGATCCTCATTGCTCACAACCAGGCGCAAGCCGGCGGCGGCCTCTACATTGAGGGCGGGACGCCGACGCTTTCCACGCTGGCGGTCTACTCCAACACCGCCACGGCGAACGGCGGCGGTGTGTACTTCGACGGCGGGCATCCTTACCTGCTGGGCGGCCTCGTGCAGGAAAACGTCGCCGGAGGCGAAGGCGGCGGATTTTACTGCGATGATAGCGCGCCGCGCGTGGCCGGTACGTCGGTGGTTTCCAACGCCGCCCAGTCCGGCGGCGGATTCTACCTCAACGGGCCGTTTGCGTTCACCGAAGCCAACGTGCCCCTCATCGCCAACAGCTACGTGCGTTTCAATCGCGCCACGGGCGAGGGCGGCGGATTTTACTTCCGGCAAGCCATCGCCGGGCTGGCGAACAACGTCGTGGCCGAGAATCAAGCCGCCAACGGCGCGGCGATGTACCTGTGGGCCTCATCGCCGCAAGTGTACCACAACACCATCGCCCAAGATCAGGGCAGTACCGCGATCTATCTCACGGAAAAGCCCGGCGCAGTGTGGCCGCCCGTCGTCCCCATCCCCAGCCAACCGACCTTCACCAACACCATCTTGGTGAGCCAGACCACGGCGATCTACGTGAACTCCACCGGCCTGCCCGATCCGCTCCAGAACAAGATCACCTTGCAGGGCACGCTGTGGTGGGCCAATGACACGGACGCCGCCGGCAGCGGCGAGATCGTCCACAGCAGCGATGTGTACAGCACTCCGCAATTCATCTGCACCGCCCGCCCCCCTGATTGCCTCCAGCCCTACCACATTATGACCGACTCGGCGGCGGTGGATGCCGGAGTGATCATCAACATCCAGATTCCCGGCAGCGATCTGTTCGTGGATATTGACGGGCAACTGCGGCCTTCCGGGGAAGGCTACGACATCGGCGCGGATGAGGTGGTCAGCGATGCCTTCAGCGTGTGGCTGGTGCCGCCGGTCTCCATCCTGGGCGAAAAGCCGGGCACCATCGTCACCCATACGCATCACTTGCTCAACAGTGGCCGGGAGACGGACACTTACACCATCACGTTCCACTCCGCCAACGGCTGGGGGCACTTGATCGCCTCGCCCACGATAGAGCTGGGGGCGCAGATGAGCACCACGCTGCACGTGGTGGTCACGATTCCGCCCACGGCCACGCAGGCGATGAGCGAAACCGACGTGCTCACGGCGACCTCTCAGAATCGCCCCAGCCGCCGGGCCTTTGCGGTGGATTACACGCGCGTGATCACCGGCGCGGAGGTCGATTTGGCGGTTTCCAAGACCGCGAATCAGAGTTTGGTCGCGCCGGGGGAGGCGGTGCAATACGCGCTGCGTATCACCAAGACCGGCACGCTGACCAACTCCGTGGCCGTCACGCTGCACGATACGTTGGTGCCCACACGCGCTGTGGCCGGTTGGCAACTGCCGAGCGGCTGCCTGGGCGATGAGGCCACGCGGCGGATCACCTGTACCTTCTCGCTGGCCGGGTCGCCGGAGGTGGTGACGCACGACTTGAGCATCGCCATCACCACCACGGAGCCGTACAGCGGAGTTCTGCTCAACACCGCCGTCGTCGTCGGAAGCGTGCGCGAAAGTCACCCCCTTGACAATCTCTCCGAGGTCACGGTGGGCATCGCGGAGGCCGCGCCGGAGCTGCCGCACGCCGATTTAGCCATCGCCAAGACGGCGGATCGCCTGCTGGTGCAGCCCGGCGATGCGATCCGCTACGCGCTGCGCATCACCAAGACCGGCACGCTGACCAACTCCGTGGCCGTCACGCTGCACGATACGTTGGTGCCCACTCGCGCCGTGGCCGGTTGGCAACTGCCGAGCGGCTGCCTGGGGAACGAGGCCACGCGGCGGATCACTTGTACCTTCTCGCTGGCCGGGTCGCCGGAAGTAATGACGCACGACTTGAGCATCGCCATCACCACCACGGAGCCGTACACCGGCGTGCTCATCAACACCGCCTCCGTGGTCGGTCGCGTGCTCGACCCCCAGCCCGGCAACAACATCGCCTCGGCCAGTGTGACCATCCGCGCCACGGCGTGCAACGTGCCGCAAAGCGTCACTATCGCCGGGCCGCACGAGGTGCTCGTGAACACCGTCGCCCGCTTCACCGCCACCGTACACATGCTTTCTAGCACCGGCATCCTGCCGCCGCTGATGCCATTCACCTACACTTGGCAGGCCACGGATCAAAGCACGCAAACGCACGTGGTTTCCGCGCTCACCGATGCCATCACCTACACTTGGATCGCCACCGGCGGCGGGCGGATCGTGACGGTGCAGGCCGTCAATCCCTGCGGGGTCGTATCTAGTTGGCCGTATACGTTGACCGTCACCGCGCCGCAGAATCACTATGCGATCTACTTGCCGCTGGTGCTGCGGAACACGCCTTAATCTGGCACAATAAACGGTTGGTGCTATACTGCGTAGCACTTTCCATTACATAATGAGGGTTGAACGGGGGAGCTGCAAGGCTGAGAGGGCATAGTGATGCCGACCCTAAGGGACCTGATCTGGGTAATGCCAGCGTAGGGAGTTCATAGGATGCAAAGTCCTCGTTGGGGCATGCCCGACGAGGACTTTTGTTACTGTGTTTCCGGACACTCCTGGATTGCGAAGCGAGGGTTTCATGAGAATTGTTATTTTTGCAAATGGCATCATGCCCCATCCGGCGGTGGAGGCGGCGCGGTGGATTAAGCCGGGCGATTTGGTTGTGGCGGCGGACGGCGGAACTTTACACGCCCTGGATGCCGGGATTATGCCCGCGCATATCGTCGGCGATCTGGACTCGCTCCCTGCCGATTTCCAGGCTTTGCTGCGCATGGCGGGCACGGAATTTCACGTCTACCCTCCGGCCAAGGATGAAAACGATCTGGAACTGGCGTTGCTCTGGGCGGCCTGGTCAATGACGCTGGGCGCGGAAAATCAGGAAGTGATCCCCGCAGAAGGGATCACCGTGCTGGGCGCATTGGGCGGCAGGCCCGATCAGGAGCTGGCGAATATGCTGCTCTTGTCGCTGCCCGCGTTGCAGCATTTGGATGTGATGATCGCCAATGGCCCGTGGACGATCCGCCTGATCCTGCCGGAAAAGCCTTTGACGCTCCAAGGGCATCCCGGCGACACGCTGTCATTGCTCCCGCTGGCCGGCCCGGCTAACGGGATCACCACGCGCGGCCTGAGTTACGCGCTCAATGACGAATCGCTGGAGTTCGGCACGGCCCACGGTGTGAGCAACGAGTTCATCGCCGCCGAGGTTTCTGTGGAGGTGCGCGAAGGGATGCTCTGGTGCTTCCACGAAAATAAGATGTGACCGGCTGCGCGGGGCGGCCTTTATTTAATTGAGGAGGGAGAAAGATGAAAAGTATCAGATGGATCGTATTGGTCTTGCTGGTGCTGGTGTTGGCCGCTTGCGCCACGCCGACGCCGAAGACACCGCCGACGTTGCGCGTGATGACGCATGACAGCTTCGATGTGAGCGAAGACGTGATCGCCCAATTTGAGCAACAGTACCACGTCAAAGTGCAGTTTTTCCAGGCCGGAGATGCGGGCACGATGCTCAACCAAGCGATATTGAACCGCGAGCGACCTCAAGCCGATGTGCTCTACGGGGTGGATAACACATTCCTCAGCCGCGCTCTGGAGGCAGACTTGTTCGCGCCGTATGCTCCGGCGGCTCTCGCGGACATCCCGCAAGAGTTCCAGCTTGATCCCCAACATCGCGTTGTGCCCATTGACTACGGCGATGTGTGTTTGAACTACGACAAGGCTTACTTTAGCGAGCATCAATTGCCCGTGCCGCAATCGCTCCAAGATTTGACCAAACCGGAGTACAAGAACTTGCTGGTGGTGGAGAATCCGGCATCTTCTTCGCCGGGACTGGCCTTTTTGCTCACGACTATTGCGGCCTTTGGACAGGACGGCTATCTGGATTACTGGAAGAATTTGCAGGCCAATGGGACCTTGGTGGTGGACGGCTGGGAAACGGCCTACTACTCCGAGTTCAGCGGCGGGGCATACAGCGAAGGGACGCGCCCCTTGGTGGTGAGTTACGCCACCAGCCCGGCGGCGGAAGTGTACTTCAGCGAGGGGAAAGTCACCGCGCCGCCCACCGGCGCGATCCTCACGCCGGGGACATGCTACCGGCAGATTGAGTTTGCCGGCATTCTCAAAGGTACGTCCAACCGTGATTTGGCCGAGAAGTTCATTGATTTCCTGTTGAGCAAACCTTTCCAAGAGGGCATCCCGCTGCAAATGTGGGTC
>WFQZ01000296.1 GCA_015486785.1 Thermoflexales bacterium | reverse complement strand
CAAGATTGACTTGCTCATCCGCTACGCGGGGCGATTGTACGGCATAGAGGTGAAGAGCTTTGTGGATGACTACGAGTACAAGTTGGCCTTGCAACAAGCGGCGCGATACGGGCGGCAGTTGAACTTGCCGGAGATCACGCTGGCGGTGTTTGTGGAGGACATCGACGAGGCCAACCGAGCGCGGTACGAAGTGCCGCACCACGATCCGCAAACCGGTGTAGTTGTGACCCCGGTGTTCATCGCTATCAATGAAAACCCAGTGAATGAGGAGTAGAACTATGGCACACGTAATCGCAGTTTGCAAAAGCGACCGCCGCACCGATCCCAAAGTTGACATCGGAGAGGGCGTGCTGCGTGCGGGCTACGGCTTGGAAGGAGATGCTCACGCCGGTTTGAGCGAGCGCGAGGTCGCCTTGCTGGATGCGGCACGCATCAAAGAGATTAACGCCGCATACGGCATCGACGCCGTGCCCGGCTCGTTTGCGGAAAACCTGACCATCGCAGGGGCCGACCTCACGGCCTTGCGCGTGGGGGATGTGCTCCAGGTGGGACGCACCAAGCTGGAAGTGGTCCAACTTGGGAAGCCGCTATCCGCCGCGCACACGTACAACTTTCGCGGGCACTCCATCCTGCCCAAATACGGTATCTTCTGCCGCGTGCTTGAGGGCGGGACGGTGCAGCACGGAGATCCGGTCATCCTGCCGGAGCGATCAGCATGATCCGCGCTCTCATCGCCCTCACGCTGATCGGACTGCTGGGCGGCTGTGCGCCCCAACCCACGGCCACGCCATCACCAGCCAGCACCGCGACGCCTCCCGCAGAACAGCCGGTGCAATTGCTGCCCTTGGAGGGGCCGTTGGCCTCCCGTAAGGCGGAGATCTCCGGGCTGGCATGGTACGGCGATTGGCTGATCCTACTGCCGCAGTACCCGGCGCGATTCGGGGACGACGGCGGCGCACTTTTCGCCCTCTCCCGCGCAGACCTCGCGGCGGCGATAGACGGCACACGCACCTCGCTGACGCCCAAGGCCATCCCCTTTGATGATGCCGGGCTGCGCAACAGCATCGCCGGATTCGAGGGGTTTGAGGCCGTGGCCTTTGATCACGACCGCATTTACCTCACCATCGAGGCTTCGCCCGGCAGCGCGATGCTGGGGCATCTGGTGAGCGGCACCATCGCGCCGGACTTGAGCGCGATCCACCTCCAAGCTCAGCCCCAGGCGGATATTCCGCCCCAAGCCGCGCTCTCCAATATGACCGACGAGGCCTTGATCGTCACGGCGGACGGCCTGGCAACTTTCTACGAGGCCAACGGGGCCAACGTCAATCCCGCACCGGTGGCGCATCTCTTTGACGCCTCGCTCAACCCGCAGGGGACGATCCCCTTCCCCACGCTGGAGTACCGCGTTACCGACGCCTCGTCCCTGGATGAAAACGGACGGTTTTGGGTGATCAACTACTTCTGGCCGGGGGACAAGGACAAGCTCCAACCGGCCACGGACGCGCTGGCGCAGGAGTACGGGCAAGGGGCAACACACCGCGCCTCGCAAACGGTCGAACGGCTGGTGGAACTACAATACCACAAGGATGGCATCGCGCGGCTTGACCGCCCGCCCATCCAACTTGAGCTTTTGCCCAAGGATGCCCGCAACTGGGAGGGACTGGTGCGCTTCGGCGACCGAGGCTTCCTGCTCGCCACGGACACGTACCCCGAAACGATGTTGGGCTTTGTCCCGCTAACCCAATGAGCTTTGGAGAATTTATGCGTCGACTCACGATACTCTTGACGGTACTTTTGAGCCTTTCTGCGTGCCAAGCAATGAGTACCGCAACTCCAACCCCGCAGCCGACCGCTACGCCCACGCCCACCGCCACCGCGCTCCCAACGCCCGTCCCCACGCCGACGCCGCAGGTGTTGTACGTGTGCTCCCGCGAACCTCAAATATCCAGTCCCTTCGCGCCCACGCCCGCCGGGGATGATTTGTTGGCCTTGTACTACGAGCCGGCGGTGGAGTACATCGGCTATCGCTGGGAGCCGCGCTTAGTTGAACGCATCCCAGCTCCGCAAAACGGCGGCGTGCTCACCGAAACAATCACCGTACACCAAGGGATGAGATACGCGGATATGGCCGGCAGCATCTACACTTACACCAGCAACACGCCCGCGCTTATGCCGCGCCTGATCGTCACCTTCACCCTCAAGAGCGACTTGCACTGGTCCGACGGGCAACCCTTAACCGCTCAGGATGTGATCTTCGGCTACCATCTGGCCCAAGTGCAAACCCTATCCGGGCACTGGCGCACCTTGGCGCAATACACGGCGCGATTTACCGCCTTGGATGAACACACATTGCGTTGGGAAGGCATCCCCGGCTACCTCAGCTCCGATTATCCGGGATTCATCTTCCCACCGCAGCCGGCCCATCACTGGAAAGGCCGCTCGCTTGATGAGATTTTCCGTGACCGCACGCCCCCGGCCACCGGGCCGTTTGAGATCACGGCGTGGGAAATCGGGCACGAGGTGCGGCTCAAGCCCAACCTCTACTACGCAGGCAATCCGCCGCACCTGGATGAGATCGTGGTGCGGTTTGTACACACCACCGAGAGCGCGTTACCGGAGCTGCTCACCAACGGGACGTGCGATGTGATGTTGCCCAATCTGGTGATGAACACCGCCCATCAAATGTGGGACGATCTGGCAGCGCAGAACAAGGCCACGATTTGGAGCGGCATCGAACCGACGGTGCTGCGGCTGGATTTCAACACCGATCCGGTGGGCACGTCTTACGCGCCGCTGCGCGACCTGAAAGTCCGCCAGGCTATCGCCGCGTGCGTGGATCGCCAAAAGCTCACCACGATTATGCCGGGGGAAGCCTTGCTCCCCGCACAGAGTTTCATCCCGCCGGGGCATCCGGCCTACGATAGCTACACCATCAACAGCATCCCCCACGATCCGCAGGCAGGACAAGCTCTGCTGGAGCAGGCCGGATGGCGCGACGATGACGAGGACGGCATCCGCGAGGCCCACGGGGTGGCGGGCATCCGCAACGGCACGCCGTTGAGCTTGACGATGTACCTCACGCCGCAGTATATCGCCATAGCGGCACACATCGCCGCCAACTTGGAACAATGCGGCGTCGGCGTTTCGCCTCAGGCCACCGAGCCGCAGTTACTCTACGCCTCGGACGGCGTCAGTCCGCTCTTCAAACGCCGCTTTGACCTGGCACTCTTTGGCTGGTACGTACAGCTACCGCGCGTGTGCGGATCGTGGCTTTCCAGCCGCATCCCCAGTGAGCGCAATCAGTGGCACGGCGAAAATTTCAGCGGATACAATTCCCCGGAATACGACACGGCTTGTATGCAGGCTCTGCAATCCATCGACCTCCCCACACAGTACGCTGCGCTCCACGACGCACAGCAACTCTTGACCGCCGATCTGCCCACGCTATTCCTCGTGTGGCGGCCTTATTGGTTCGTGGCGCGTCCTCAGGTGCAAGGGCTACAGCCGGATGCCACGGCGACCGGAGCCTTGTGGAACGCCGAGGACATCTCACTCCAGACATCCCCCGTCACGCCATAGCCAAACCCGCGTCATACTAGGGGGCAGTCGAAACTCGCCCCCGGTATCTGCCTGCGTATTCGTGCATTCGGAGGAAACAATGAACAAGAGAATCTATGTAGTTCTGACGACCGCGATCATCGGCCTGGCGATCTTCGCCTTGATGCTCACCTTGAGCGATGCCCAAATGCAGGGCAACGGCCCGCCTTATGTCTACGCCAACGGGCGATTCGGCTTCGGGTTGAGCGATTCCGCCAGCCACGCTCTGGTGAATGACAAACCCACGTACCTCAATGCCGGTTGGTATTGGGATTGGGCCGCGCGGGGAAGCTCTCAACTGCCCCCGCTGGATTATGTGCAAACGATTCGCCTCCATCCGGTGATAAGCGGAGGGGTACAGATCGGCTACACCGCCAGCCCGACCGGCTCGGCGTTACGCGCGGCCACGCAAGCGCAGCCCGGCGCGATCTGGTTCGTGGGCAATGAGCCGGATTGTCACGCGATGGACAATATGCACTCCGAATGGTACGCCCGCGCTTATCACGATATGTATCAGCAGCTCAAGGCCGCCGATCCCACCGCGCAAGTGGGATTCGGGAGCATCGTGCAGCCCACGCCGATGCGCTTGCTCTACCTGCAACGGGTGCTGGATACCTATCAAGCCGAGTACGGCGAGATGCTGCCCACCGACCTTTGGGTGACGCACAGCTACATCCTGTGCGAGGACTGTTACCCCAACAATCCGCCATCGGAGCCGTTTGCTTGGGGTGCGTGCTATGTGCCGGATTGGCCTTCCCAGACGGCATCGGAACAGGTTTCGGCGACTTTTTACTCGGTCTACGATCACTGGAACACGGACATCTTTGCCAGCCGCATCATCACGCTGCGCCGGTGGATGGCCGATCACGGCTACCGCGACCAACCTTTGCTGATCAGCGAGTACGGGGTGCTTTTCTACGACGCGCTGCTTCAGGGGACTTTGCACCAAGACCCGGACACGGTGAACCGCGAGTTTATGCAGCAGACTTTCGATTGGATGCGCACGGCCAGCGACCCGGATATCGGCTATCCAGAGGACGACAACCGCTTGGTACAACGATGGGCTTGGTTCAGCCTGGAGCACGGCGGCTATCCGGGGGGATCGTTGTTTAATCCTTCCACGAATGAGCCGGAGTACGTGGGCACGGTTTATCACGACTATGCCACTCAGATCACGCCGACCACGGAATTGCACTTGTTGCCCCGCCAACCGCGTTTTTACGATCCACCGGGGAACACATTCAGCGTGACGCTGCGCGTGCTGGTGGCGAACTCCGGCAATATCGCCACGAACGGCACGGCGGCAGTGAACTTGTACTTCCCGGCAAGCCTGTCCATAACCGAGCCGTACACCACGGTGTACGCGCCGCCCCTCGCTTGCTGCGGCGGGCACGCCGAAGTCAGCGTGACTTTGCGCGATCTGCCCCGGAAAAATTACGTCTACCGCTTCAACTTCCCCGGACAGGACCCGGCGCAGGGCGTAGAGCAGACGATGGGGCCTGAATTACACGCGGCAGCCCGGAGCGCGGTGCTCATCTCAAACCGGCTGCCGGTCACGGCAACTGTGACCGCCGTACTCACCAACGATGGCGAGATCGCCACCGACGCACCGATCACCGTGACGTTCTACGAAAGCAGCACCAGCGCGCTCATCCCGTTTGCCATCACCACCACGGAGGCAGTCACGGCGGGGGGAAAAGTGGTAGTGCAGGCAAGTTGGAAAGACTTACCGCAGGGGATACATCGCTATTGCGTCGCGGCGGAGACAAAAACCGAGAGGACGGCGCCCCGGTGCAGCTTCGTATGGATCAATCCTCAGTATCTCGAATATATCCCGCTCCTCCGCAAGTAGGCTGTGCGGACGAGATCGCGCGGTTAGGGGCAACGAAAGACCCGCCCAATGGGCGGGTCTTGTTGACGAATTTCCCTTGAAGCGCAGGCGGGATAATCTCAGCTCGCTTGCTCCTGTAACTCCTCACCGACCTTCTGCAACACCGCCGAGACATCCTTGAGCAGTTGCTCTTGATCAAACGCGCCCTTCTGAATCAGGAACGCCACGCCACGGTTCAACCGCTCGCGCTCCGCGTCGGTCAGCTCCTTGGCCGTCACCACGATCACGGGAATATCGCGCAAGGTGGGATTGCCCTTCAAGTGCTCCAGCACCGCGAAGCCGTCTACTTCGGGCATCATCAAATCCAGAATCACCAGATCGGGCGGGGATTCATGGATCATCTCAATAGCCCCCGCGCCGCTGCTGGCATCGGAGATGTGATAGCCGGCGTCCTGGAGCAGCCGTTTGATCAGCTTGCGGTCATCGTCGCTATCATCCACCACCAGGATTCGCAAGTCTTTCTTCCCGTGTTGCAACTTGGTCAACGCATCAAGTAATTCTTGCTCGGTGATCGGCTTCATCAGATAATCGGCAATGCCCAGACTCCAGCCTTTCTCCTCCTCCGACACTATGGAGCAAATCAGGATCGGGATGTCCCGCGTCTCAGGATCGGCCTTCAGCTCCTGGATCACTTGCCAGCCGTCTTTATCCGGCATCAATACGTCCAGGGTGATGGCGTAAGGTTTGAGTCGTTTGGCCTCTTCCACCACGCGCTCGCCGCTGGTGAGTCCGAAGACACGATACCCTTGCGGCTCCAGGTAACGGCGGAACAGGGTGATCACGCCTTTGTCGTCGTCCACGGCGAGGATCGTGCGTACCTCTTGTTGTTGGGCATCTTTTTGCTCAACCTCATCGTCGGAGAGAGGGGCTTCTACCCCCTCAATAGGCAGCGAGAAGAAGAAGGTAGAGCCTTTGCCGTATTCGCTTTCCACCCACATATCGCCGCCGTGCTTTTCAATGAACAGCTTGCTCAGCGACATGCCCAAGCCGGTCCCTTCGTAACGCCGGGTTGAGGTGTTATCCACCTGCTTGAACCGCTCGAACACGTCGGCGACCTTGTCCTTGGGGATGCCGATACCGGTATCCTGCACGCTGACCACCACACGGTAATCATCATGGGTCACGGAAACCTTGATGAAGCCTTTTTCGGTAAACTTGGCCGCATTGGAGATAACGTTAAGTGCTACCTGACGGACACGCCGCGCATCGGCACGCACCAAGGGCAAGTCTTCGGGGATGTCGGTGAGCAGCTTCACCTGGGGCTTGTCCTCCAACAGCGAGGTTGAGGCCGCAATCACATCATGCAGCAGCTCGGCGAT
>WFQZ01000295.1 GCA_015486785.1 Thermoflexales bacterium | reverse complement strand
GATACCAAGGTGTTGCTGCTGGTTTCCAAGCCCCCCGCGCCGGAAGTGGCGGCTAAGGTGCTGGAGCAACTCAAGGCTAGCGATAAACCGGCGGTGGTGTGCTTCCTGGGCGGCGATCCGGAAATGATCAAGGCCGCGGGTGGCATTCCGGCGGCCACGCTGGAGGAAGCGGCGTATCTGGCGGCGGCAGTCGCCAAGGGCGAATCCCCTGATGCGGCACTCCGGCAGCTTGCGGCGCGTGATGCCGACTTGCAACAGCAGGCGGAATCATTGCGCGGTAAGCTCAACGACACGCAAAAGTACTTCCGGGGGCTGTTCACCGGCGGGACTTTCTGCTACGAGACCCAATTGATTCTGCGGGACATGCTCTCTTCGCCGGTACAATCAAACGCGCCGGTGGACAAGAAGCTGCGTATGGCCGATTCCAACGTCAGCGAGGGGCACGTGGCGGTGGACTTGGGCGAAGACGAGTTCACCGTGGGGCGGCTGCACCCGATGATTGACCCCACGTTGCGCAACCGCCGCATCCTCCACGAGGCCAAGGACCCGGAAACGGCGATCATCTTCTTGGATGTGGTGTTGGGCTATGGCGTTCATCCCGACCCGGCCGGGGCGGCAGTGGAAGCGATTAAGGAAGCGCAAGCGATGTTGGAGCAGGAAGGGCGGGAAGTGCTCTTCATAGCCTCCGTCTGCGGTACAGAAGGCGATCCGCAGGACGTGTTGGCTCAAGAGGCGAAGTTGGAAGAGGCGGGCGTCATCGTGCTGCCCAGCAACGCCGCGGCCACCAAGCTGGCCGGTTACATTCTCAAATAATCAAGGAGTTGAACCGTATGGCAATACAAGATTTGTTCGGTCAACCGCTCAAGGCTGTGAACATTGGATTGGAAGACTTTGCCAAGAGTCTGGAATCTCAAGGCGCGGAGGTCGTTCACGTGGATTGGCGTCCGCCGCTGGAAGGATACGTGGAGCTGACTCACACCAAGGATGGCATTGATATTGACGAGGCCAACGCCGAGGCTCTGCAACGCATCCGCAAGGGACGCCCGCTGCTGGTCGGCATGGGCATCGCCAAGGATGTGGTGCCGGGGATGGAAGATCGCATGCTGCTGCACGCCGGTCCGCCCATTGAGTGGGAGCGGATGTGCGGCCCGATGCGCGGCGCGGTGATGGGCGCAATCGTCTACGAAGGATGGGCCGAAACTTACGAAGAGGCGGAGAAGATGGCCGCTTCCGGCGAGATCAAGTTTGATCCATGCCACCATCATCACCTGGTCGGCCCGATGGCCGGCGTGACTTCGCCCTCAATGCCGGTTTTCATCGTCAAAAACGAGACCTTCGGCAACTTGAGCTACGCCACGCAGAACGAGGGGCTGGGGCGCGTGCTGCGTTACGGCGCGTATGGGGACGACGTGCTGGAACGCCTCCGCTGGATGGAGAAAGAGTTGTATCCCGCGCTCAAGCGGGCGTTGGAAGTGACCGGCCCCATTGATCTGCGCAGCATTCTGGCGCAGGCGTTGCACATGGGCGATGAGGGGCACAATCGCAACCGCGCGGCTACGTCCTTGCTGCTGCGGCAGATCTCCCCGGCGGTGATTGAGACTTCTCCCAAGGAAGTCGCTATCGCCGTGCTCAAGTTCATTGATAGCAACGATCACTTCTTCTTGAACCTCTCGATGGCGGCCCTCAAGGCGATGGTCGAACCGGCTGAAGGCATCGCCGGCAGCACGGTGATCACGGTGATGGCCCGCAACGGGACGGACTTCGGGATTCGGGTGGCCTCAATGCCGGATCGCTGGTTCACGGCCCCCGCGCCGATTGTCAAGGGGCTGTGGCTGCCCGGCTACAGTGAAGAGGATGCCAACCCCGATATTGGCGATTCCAGCATCACCGAGACGGTGGGCTGTGGCGGGTTTGCGATGGCGGCTGCGCCGGCCATCGTGCGTTTTGTGGGTGGATCGGCCTCACTGGCCTTGAGCGTGACCCAGGAGATGTACCAGATCACCGTTGGGGAACATGAGTTCTTCACCGTGCCGGTACTCAACTTCCGGGGGACGCCGTTGGGCATTGACGTGCGCAAGGTGATGGCGAGCGGGATTCTGCCGTTCATCAACACCGGCGTCGCACACAAGAAGCCCGGCATTGGAATGGTGGGCGCGGGGTTGGTTCGTGCGCCCAAGAAGTGCTTTGAAGATGCCTTCGCGGCATTGGTTGAAGCGTTTTCGTAGGAAGTCCTTTGATTCAAACATAAATTCAGGAGGTTAAACAATGAAACTGGTAGATTTAACGATTCCTTTGGGGGTAGGGACGCCCCCGTGGCCGACGTATGAGCCGTTGCAGCTCAAGTACTTCAAGCGATTGGCGCCGAACGGCGCGAATGGTCAAGTGTTGACCCACTCCAACCACTTGGGCACGCACCTGGATGGGGAAATTCACTTCTACACGCCGGGGAAGGACATCGCCGGGCTGGATATGGATTTTCTCGTTCACGACGCGGCGATAGTGGACCTTTCTGATGTGGTGGCGGATTACGACATCTACACCTCGGAGATGATTGAGGACAAGGTGGAAGTGAAAGAGGGCGACATTCTGATCATCCACACCGGCTTCCATCACTTTGGGTGGGACATGCCGACCGCCGATGAGATTCGGTACATGGTGCAGCACCCAGGGCCGGATCGGGAGTTCGCGGAGTGGGCGAAGAAGAAGAAGCTGCGCTGGATCGGCGTGGACTGCGGCAGCGCGGATCACCCGATGAACACGATCATCCGCGACTGGATGCCCCGGCAGGCGAATCAAGCCCGCGAGCACTTCCGCAAGAAGTACGGGCACGAGCTGGAGGAGGTCTTCTCCGAAGACAAGTACCAACTGATGCACATTGAGATGTTCCCGTATGGGATCATCCACGCCGAGTGCCTGGGCGGTGACTTGGACTTGCTGCTCAACCGGCGGGTGCAAGTGGGATTCTTCCCGTGGCGTTTCGTGGACGGGGAAGCCAGCATCGGGCGTTGTGTGGCCTTCGTCGATGACGATGAGTACGAGGACTTGATGGCGAAGAAGGCGGAGTTGCCGAAGACCAAGTTCGGCGATGCCTACGATCCCAAGCACGTGGAGAGCCTGAACAAGCAGGTACAAGCTCGTTAGTAGCGTTTTTGCCGCCGGAGGTGGCTGCGGTCAGTTCCGGCGGTGATTTGTTTTTCATTAACATCATTTTCTAAAAAGGAGAGATAACTATGCGTTTAGAACCACCTGTTGAAGTAACCCGTGATAAACTTACCTTTGATGTCAGCGAGATCGAGCCTTTGTTGCAAGGGCCGGCGATGGACATTCAGCCGTTCCCTCCGGCGATGGTGAAGCTCAAGGATGGCTCCACGATGGTCATCCGCGAGGCCAAGCTGGAAGAGGCCCCCATCATGCTGGAGTATGTCGAGAAAGTGATGAAGATTCAGCACGACTTCTACGACATTGTCGGGGCGCGGGTGTATGCCGAAATCTTGGGCTGGTATCGCAAACGCCTCAAGGACCCCTACACGATCATCGGTCTGATTGATGGCGAGTGGGTCGGCTTTGCCAATGGCCGCTTGATGAATGAAGACATCAACATCAGCTTGCACACCATGTCGCTCAAGCGCGGCCTGCGCATCGGCGCGATTATGTACTACGCCAAAGCGGCCTATGCCTTTGAGATTCTGGGGCAGAAGGAATGGTGGGCCACTTACGAAAGCTACAACGGCTGGAAGCGATGGGGCCTGGGCATGGCGCAGCCTTCATACCCTTGGCCGGAGTACCAACACGAGTTGGGCGGGGCGAAGGTGTACTACATCACCAAGAAGTATTGGGACACCACCGTCCATGACTACATCAAGCAGATCACCGGTGCGGAACTGGTGCGCCCGGTGCCCGAGGACTTGTTGGCCGCCAATGCCGACATCAAGGAAGTTCCTCCGCTGGAGAATATCTAAAATGAATCCGATCTGGCAGGCCACGTGCCTGCCAGATCATTCTATCCACTTGATTGAGGAGGTGAACCGGCACGATTTAGCTAAGGCCTACCTTCATTAGACGGAGTCCATTTACTTTCGTTCATTCTGTTTATTCACAATTTTCAGGAGAGTATCATGACCGCTCAAGATAAACCCAAGGTTTTTGGCTACTTGCCCAACGAGGCCCCGCCATTTGGGCAAATGGTGTTGCTGGGATTCCAGCACATCTTGACGATGTTCCCGGCCACGGTGCTGGTTGCGTTGTTGGTGGGATTTGACGTTGGTACGGTGCTGGCCGTCTCCGGTCTGGCGACTGTCACCGCGTTGCTTCTTTCCCGCTTTTTCCTGGGGAAGTTCATCCCCTTGTACTACGGTTCATCCTTCAGCTACATTTCCGCGACGATTGCTTTGACCCACGCGGAATTTGGCGTCTACGCCGGTGACGCCGTGCGCTTGGCGCAGGTCGGTATTGTGGCGACCGGTATCGCGAATATGCTGGTGGGATGGTTGATTACCCGCATCGGCAAGGACGCGCTGGATACGGTGTTGCCGCCGGTTATCACCGGCTCGGTGGCCCTGGTTATCGGGTTCACGCTGGGTGGGGCGGCCGTCAATATGGCGCAAGCCAACTGGGCTGTTTCCACGATCACCTTCCTGATCACCGTGGTTTTGTCCGTGTACCTGCAAGGGGCCGGGTTCTTAGGATTGTTGCCGATCTTGCTGGGGGCAACGGCGGGCTACTTGATCGCCATCCCCTTTGGGCTGGTTGACTTCAAGCCGGTGATGGATGCGCCATGGTTCCAGATTCCGCGCTTCACGTTCCCGAACTTCGCTTCCCCCCGCGCGTGGGAGTCGGTGGCCGCCATTGCGATCATCGCCATTGCGACGATCCCCGAATCCACCGCCCACCTGTACCAGATCAGCCTCTACGTGGATAAGCTGGCCGACGATCTGGGCAAAGAACGCTACCATCTGAGCCAGTTCATTGGCTTCAACTTGATCCTGGACGGTCTGGGAGACTTCATCAACGGTATGTTCGGTGGTGTGGCCGGCACGAACTACGGCGAGAACAACTCCTTGATGGCGATTACCCGCAACTACTCCGGCCCGGTGCTGGTAACGGCGGGCGTGATCGCGATCCTGTTGGGCTTCATCGGCAAGCTGGCCGCGCTGGTTCACAGCGTCCCCGTTGCCGTGACCGGCGGGCTGGCGGTGTATCTGTTCGGCGTCGTTGGGATGCAAGGTATCGCGCTGATTCAATCTGAGAAAGTCAACCTCTTCGATCCCAAGCAGTTGTCAATTGGTGCTTTGATCGGCATCGTGGCCCTCGGTGGGCAGATCATCGGCAACGGCTACATTGACATCAAGATCCCCGGCGTCTTCCCTGACGGGCTGCCCTGTATCGCCACCGGTGCGGTGGCTGGCATCACGCTCAACTCGATCTTCTTGCTGGTGCCGCCTGAAAAATTCGGCGTTGTTACCAGGGACAACTTGAACCTTTAGGTTGCCTCTGGCATTCGGATAAGGCCTGCCGCATTTGCGGCGGGCCTCATTAAACCGCCTCGAGGCTTGCGCCTGGGGCGGTTCTACTCAAAGGCGGAGCAATGGACAACTATACAGAAAGGAGGTAAGGTTCCTCGCCCTATGAATCTGTCCATTTCTCGCCGTTGTTGCTGCGTTTAAGAGGAACCGAAGTATCTATGCATCCATTCGATTACTACAAACCGAAGGATTTCGACGAAGCATTTGCGATGTTGACGCAGCCGGGCAAGAAGGTGATCCCCTTGGCCGGTTCGACGGACATCATCCCGATGGTGCGCGATGAGCGTTGGTTGCCCGATGCGGTCGTGGACATCAAAGGACTGCCCGGCCTGCGCGATATTAAGCTGGTGGATAGCGGCCCCTTGTGCTGCGCCGGTCAGACGGCGCAATGTCTGTACATCGGTGCTGCGGCGCGGATGAACGAAATTGCGCACTCGGAGCTGGTGCAGCAGTACGCCTCGGTGTTGGCTCAGGCCGCGCAGGAAGTTGGACATGAGCAGGTGCGGAATCGGGCCACCCTGGGCGGCAATATGGGCACGGCCTCGCCTGCCGGAGATACGCTCTCCGCGCTGCTGGTGCTGGAAGCCGATGTGCTGGTCAAGGGCAAGGATGAGGAGCGGTGCATTCCGGCCCTCAAATTCTTCCTGGGACCGCGCAAGACCGCCTTGCAGCCCGGCGAGATCATCTTGGGCGTGCAAGTCCCGCCGCTGCCGGAAGGCACGCTGGGACGTTACCTGCGCATCAGCCGCCGCAAGGGCGCAGACCTGGCGATTGTCGGCTTGTCGGTGATGGCGATCCCTGCTGAGGGTGGCTATCAATGGCGCATCGGCCTGGGCGCGGTAGCTCCCACGCCCATCCGGGTGCCGGAAGCGGAAACGATCCTGGCGACCGGGCACGACGAAGCCACCGTGGAGAAAGCAATCCAAGCCACATTGGCCGCAGCCCGACCCATTGATGATATTCGCGCCACTGCTGCGTACCGCCGCGAGATGGTCGTGCAACTCACCCGACGCGCACTTCAAGACATCATCGCGCAGATTCCCTAACCGAGGCGCGGAAAGGAGTTAAGAATGCTACATGAGATTACTTTGAACGTGAATGGTGAACTTCACATTGTACCGGTGAAATCCCACCACACCCTCTTGACCGTTCTGCGAGAGCAATTGGGCATCACCAGCCCCAAGCGGGGCTGCGAAAACGGCGAGTGCGGTGCCTGCACGGTACTGTATGACGGCAAACCGGTCAATTCCTGTATGGTGTTGGCGGTAGAGGCTGAAGGACACGTCATTGAGACGGTGGAGAGCCTGGCCAAGAACGGCGAATTGCACCCCTTGCAAAAGTCGTTTATTGAGCACAACGCCGTTCAGTGCGGGTTCTGCACGCCGGGGATGTTGATGAGTGCCAAGGGGTTGTTGGCCGAAAATCCTCACCCCACGGAAGAGGAGATCAAGCACGCCCTGGCGGGCAATCTCTGCCGCTGCACCGGCTACGTGCGGATCATCGATGCAATCAAGGATGTTGCGGATCACAGTTGATGTGGCCCTCTACCGTAACAATTCACAATCAAGGAGTGTGAACCATGACAAAACAGACAACAGATCCCGTCGGTAAGAGTGTGCCGCGCATTGATGCGTATGATAAAGTCACCGGCGCGGTGCAATATGTGGATGACCTACAATTTGGCCCGGGATTGTACTACGGCAAACTCGTCCACAGCCCCCATGCTCACGCGATCATCAAGAAAGTTGATGTGAGCAAGGCCCTGGCTGTGCCCGGCGTGAAAGCCATTGTCACCGGGGAAGATACCCCCCATCGGATGGGGCTTTACATGCAAGACCGCTACATCTTCGCCCGTGATCGCGTGCGCTACTACGGTGAACCGGTCGCCGGTGTCGTGGCCATCAGTGAGGAGATCGCCGAGCAGGCCGCGAAGCTGGTTGAGGTGGAGTACGAGGTGTTGCAACCGGTGTTTGACCCCTATGAAGCCGCGCAGCCTGATGCGCCGCTGCTGCATCCCGATATGGCCGAATACCAATGGCCGCCCTTCATCTTCCCCGAACCGGGCACCAACATTTCCGAGCATTTCAAACTGCGCAAGGGCAAGGTCACGGACGAAGGCGTCGACCCCGAAGTTTGGGCGCAATGCGCCGCCATCGTGGAAAAGACCTTCCGCCTGCCGCAGATTCAACACGTGCCGATTGAGCCGCATGTCGCCGTGGCCCGCTGGGATTTGAGCGGCGAGGTCACTTTGTGGTCGCCCTCACAATCCCCGTTCGCGCAGCGCGACTTGCTGGCGCAAGGCTTGGGCATCCCGCACGGCAACGTGCGCGTGATTTCGCCCTACGTCGGCGGCGGATTTGGCGGCAAGGCCGGCATCTCCATTGAAGCTAACGTCGTGGTGATGGCGAAGGCCGTGAAAGGCCATCCGGTGAAGGTGCGCATGACCCGCGAGGAAGAATTCTTCTGCACTAACGTCCGCCAGAGCCTCTACGCGCACACCAAGATCGGCTGCGATAAAGACGGCCACGTCCTGGCGATGGAAACCGCGTACTACTTCGGCGGCGGTGGCTACAACGACTACGGCGTCAACATCGCCCGCGCGGCTGGCTACTCCTGCACCGGCCCCTACTCGATTCCCAACGTGAAGGGCGACTCGCACAGTGTCTACACCAACACCCCCATCGGCAGCGCGATGCGCGGCTTTGGCATGCCGGAGATCCACTGGGGCATTGAGCAGATTATGGATCGCCTGGCCGATGAGATCGGGATGGACCCGGCGGAATTCCGCCGCATCAACTGCGTCAAGACTGGCGACACGATCCTCACCGGTATGAAGATGCCCGCTGTGGACTTGGTGCAGTGCATTGACAAAGTGACCGAGGCGATCAACTGGGGCAAGGAAGAACCGCCTTCCGCGCCGCACAAGAAGCGCGGCAAGGGCATCGCCATCATGTGGAAGGCCCCGGCAATGCCTCCGAACCCCGGTAGCTCGGCCATCGTGCGCTTCAACGAGGATGCCACGGTCAACGTCTACGTGGGAGCGCAGGACATCGGACAAGGCGCGTTCACCGTGGCCGCGCAGATGGCGGCCCAAGTGTTGGGCATCCCTTACGAGTGGGTGCGCGTCTCCGTCAACCCGGTGGACACCAAGTACAGCCCCTACGAGTGGCAGACGGTTGCCAGCCGCATCACCTGGTCAATGGGGAACGCCGTCCGTGCGGCGGCCAACCATGCCCGTACTCAAATCCTGGAAATCGTCGCCAAGTACTGGGATGAAGACCCCGCCGACCTGGACATCAAGAACGGCGTGGTGATCTCCTACAAGTCCGAGCGCGAGCAGCCGCTCAAGAAGATGGTCGTCTACGGCCTGCCTAACGAGAACTACGAAGGTTGGCAGGGCGGCCCGATCATCGGCTCCGGCAAATTCATGCCCACCTACGTGACCAACCTTGATCCGGACACCGGCCAAGGGGCGCGGGCGGTAGTGCATTACACCGTCGGGGCGCAGGCCATTGACCTGGAAGTGGATACCGAAACCGGCGAGGTGGAAATCCTCAAGATCGCCAGTGCCTACGACGTGGGCAAGGCCATCAACCCCGACTTGGTGATGACCCAGATTGAAGGCGGCGCCGTCCACGGGATGAGTTCCGCGTTTGAGGGCATGTTCTTCGACGAGAATGGCCGTCTGAAGAACCCCAGCTTGGTGGACTACAAGATCGCCACCGCTATGGACATCCCCAAGGAAATCCACGGCGACATCGTGGAAACGCCGTTGGAGGATGGCCCGTGGGGTGCGCGTGGTGTGGGGGAGCACGTGATGGTGCAGACCGCGCCCGCCATCGCCAACGCCATCTACAATGCTACCGGCGTGCGCTTTGACGATCTGCCGCTTTCGGCGGAGAAGATTTACCGCGCCATCCACGCTCAGGAAGAGCAAGAGCAGTAAGCCTGTAGTCCTTGGCGGAAAAGACAGACCCGGCCTCCTGAAAAGAGGCCGGGCTTGCTTTTGGAGCTTGTAATCGTTGACAAAATCAACCTTTCTGGTAGAATGCAACGGCGTTTGGCCCCATCGTCTAGAGGCCTAGGACGCCGGCCTCTCAAGCCGGAAACGGGGATTCGAATTCCCCTGGGGCCACCAAACGATTGGACTTTTGACGAAGCTCATCTAGCCCCGAAGCGAGTTTGGGGAAGTTGTGTCCATACACTACTTCTGCCGCAGTTCTGCCTTTTTGTTAAGTTCTGTCTTGACTCACGCCCCTGTTTGTCAAAAGTCCAAAACAAAAAGCGGCACGTTTTTTAGGCGTGTCGCTTTTGCTTTGGAGGAACGTTTAGCGTTTCCCCCCGAACCTGGGGTGAAACAGCTTCGTCGCGCCTCGGCCTCCAAAATGCCCGCGATGACTTTGCGGCCGGCCGCCCATCGGGGGACGCCCGTCGGACTCCAGCCATTGGCTCACGCGCTCCTTGATTTGCGCCAGCCGCTCATCGGCCTGCGCCTGGGTCAAGTGCCCGTCGCTGACGGCCTGTTGCAGGTGCTCTTGCGGCTCCTGGAGCAGCGCGGCGATCAAGTCGTCCTGCGAGACGCCCTGCGCCTCGGCGATCTGCGCCAGCGTCTGCCCGGAGCTGAGCGCGGAGCGCAAGTCGGCCTCGGACATGCCCAGCGTCTCGGCTACGTCGTCCAGCATCGGGGGGAGCATCTCCCGCACCGCGCCGCGTGGGTTGAACCCCGGCCCGCCTTGTGGCTGTCCGCCCATCGGGGGACGCCCCATCCATCCGCCGCCGGTTGGGGGCTGCGGGCCTTGTGCTGCCACGATGCTGTATCCTCCCACCGCCAGAACTAAGATTAACAAACTTCCAAAAGCCAGTTTCTTGAACATGGTTACCTCCTCAAAATGTGATTTTCCCCTCGCGGGGTGGTTGCTAACTGTCTCTAGTGTAACGCAAGGTTGTTTAGAAGTTGTTAAGGAATGATGGAAGGTTGATTTGAGTTTACGCGCCGAGTAATTCCGTCCCTTGCATGTGGCGGAATTGCCGTGTGTACAGGTCGTAGTAGTCGTTGCGCCGTTGGATCAACTCTTGGTGCGTGCCCGTCTCGACGATCCGCCCGTGGCGGATGACGATGATGCGGTCGGCGTTTTTGATGGTGGAAAGGCGGTGCGCGATGACGATGCTGGTGCGCCCTTTCATCACGGCGTCCATGCCCTTTTGGATGCGGGACTCGGTGAGTGTGTCCACGGAGCTGGTCGCTTCGTCCATAATCAGGATCGCCGGATCGGAGAGCACGGCGCGGGCGATGCTGATGAGCTGTTTCTGTCCCACCGAGAGCAGGTTGCCGCCCTCGCCGACGTCTTCTTGGTAGCCGTGTTCCAGCTCGGTGATGAACTCGTGCGCGTGGGCGATGCGGGCCGCTCGCTCGATCTCTTCCGCCGTGGCGTCCAGCTTGCCGTAGCGGATGTTTTCGTAGACGCTGCCGGAAAACAGATGCGGCGTTTGCAGCACGATCCCGATGTGCGATTGCAGGGATCGCTGGGTCATCTCGGTGTAATCCCGCCCGTCGATGCGGATGACGCCGCCGGTCGGTTCGTAGAAGCGGCACAGCAGGTTGACGATGGTGGTCTTGCCGCCGCCGGTCGGGCCGACGATGGCGATGTGTTCGCCGGAGCGCACGTGCAAGTTGAGGTGGCTGAGCACCTCCGGCCCGTCGCCGTAACGGAAGCTCACGTCTTCAAAGCGCACGTCGCCTTCTACCTGCGGCACTTCTACGGCCCCCGGGCGATCTACGACTTCCGGATGCGAGTCCATGAGCGAGAAGATGCGTTCCGCCGAGGCGATGGATCGTTGCGTTTCGGCGTACACTCGCGCCAAATCCTGGATGGGCCACATGATGAACATCATGTAGGAAAGAAAGGCCTGGATGCCGCCGATGGTGATGCCTTGCGTTTGGATTTGCAATCCGCCGTACCAGATCACCGCGCCCACGCCGAACGCCCCGATCAGCCGCACGAGGGGCAGGAACATGGCTGAGTACCAGGCGGCGCGGTAGGAGGCCAAGTACATGTCGGAGGTCTGATCGGCGAACTCGTCCATGTTGGGACGTTCGCGCACCAGGGCTTTGATCACCCGCACGCCGCTGATGCTTTCGTTGTACGCGCCGGTGATTTTGGAGTTCAGCTTACGCACCACGCGATGTTGCTCCAGGATGCGCTGCTTGAACCAGAACGTCACCGCCGCCATGATCGGCAGGATGAGCACGATCAGTCCCGCCAAGCGGGCGTTGATTTTGACCATGAACATCAGCGACGTGGTCACATTGAGGATCGCCCAGGTGCTATCCACCAGCCCCCAGGTGACCAGATCGGCGATGCGCTCCGAATCGGACGTGACGCGGGACATAATCCAGCCTACCGGCGTTTTGTCAAAGTAGGCGAAGGAGAGTTCTTGCAGGTGAGCGAAGAGTTTGTGGCGCAGGTCGTATTGCACGCGCTCGCCCAGCAGCCCGGCCAGGAAGATGAACCCGAAGACGGTGATCGCCTGTCCAATCGCCAGCAGGCCGTAGCGCACGAGCAATTGCAACAGCCGGGCGCGGTCGTGCGGGGTGATGCCCTCGTCAATGATCTGCTTGACCAGGTAGGTGAAGTACGAATCCAGCGTGGATGTGCCCGCGATCATCAGCAGGGATCCTACCACCCACAGCCAATGAGGCTTTATCAACCCCAGGATGCGGGTTAGAACTTTGCCGTTGAATTTGGCGGTAAATTCTTCTTCTTGAAAAGTCTGTGCCGGTGTCATTGTGCCTCCTCAATGTCCGCCGCGACGCGGGATTGAATTTCGTAAATCTGACGATACGGGCCTTCTTGCGCCATCAACTCGGCGTGCGTGCCCGATTGCACGATCCGCCCGTGATCCAGCACCAGGATCAAATCGGCGTTCATCACCGATTGGATGCGGTGGGCGATGATGAACGTGGTGCGTCCGGGAATCAGCCGCGCCAACGCCTGGCGGATCACATCTTCCGTTTCCGTATCCACGGACGAAGTCGCGTCGTCCAGCACCAGGATGCGCGGGTCTTTGAGCAAGGCCCGCGCGATGGCGACCCGCTGCCTCTGCCCGCCGGAGAGGGTGACGCCTTTCTCGCCCACGATGGTATCGTAGCCTTGCGGGAAGGTGCTGATGATGTCGTGGATGGCGGCGGCGCGGGCGGCGGCCTCAATTTCCGCCTGGGTCACGGGACGCTGCGCCCCGTAGGCGATGTTGTCGCGGATGCTGCGGGAGAACAAGAACGGTTCTTGCTCCACGATGCCGATTTGCCGCCGCAGCAACGTCCGAGGGTAAGTTTCCAGCGGGCGGCCATCCAGCAGGATGCGCCCGCTGCTCGTATTGTAGAAGCGCAGCAGCAGGTTGATGATGCTGGTCTTCCCCGAACCGGTCGAACCGAGCAGGGCGACCACGCTCCCCGGCTCGCATTGGAAGGTGACGTGGTGCAGTACCGGCGAGGGCGTTCCCTCCGCCGGAGTCGCCGCCGGTTTGTCCGGCGAATCGGATAGGATCAACTCCGGCTCGTAGGAGAAGCTCACATCTTCAAAGCTGATCGCGCCGCGAATGACCGTGTCCTCCGGCACGGAGCCGCCCTCGATGTCCTCCCGTGGGTGAGCCAGCACCGCCATTACCCGGTTGTAGGAAACCAGCCCGGTAGAAACTTGCACGATCAGCCGCCCCAGGTTGCGCATCGGCAAGATGATCCACGTGACCATGGCCATGGCGGCGATGTACGTCCCCACGGTGATCTCCCCGCGCATCGTCATCGACGCCCCCACGGCGATGACCAACAGCCTTTGCGCGGCGCACAGGATGTCGGAAAGCGGCCAGTAGAGCGAGTGCATCAAGATCAGCCGTTTGCCGCGTTGATACTTTTCCCAATTTTCCAGATTGAACTTGTCCTTCTCGTAATCTTGCCGCGCGAAGGCCCGCACCACCCGCACCCCGCTCAAGTTCTCCTGGAGCGTGGTGGAAAGTCTGGCCTCTTGTTCTTGGTAGGATTTGTAAGCCTTGGACACTCGTCCGAAGAAGAAGAGCGACAGGCCGACGATGAAGGGCAGGATCACGATGGAGAGCAAGCCCAACTTCCAGTTCATAGAAAGCACCATCGCCAGGTTGACCGTGAACAGGGCCAGAATCCGCCCGATGCCCACGGCCTGATCGGCAAAAAACCGCCGCAGTGCGCTCACGTCCGACGTGGCCCGCTGGATCAGCTCGCCGGTTTTGACGTAATCGTGGAAGGTGAACGGCAGCCGTTGCAAGTGATCGTAGATGTAGTTGCGCAAGCGCAGCGTTATCCCCTCGGCGGTCTGCGCGGACCAGATGCTGCGCAGGTAGACGAAAACGCCTTCCAGCGCGGCCAATCCCACGAAAGTCAGCGCCAGCCAGGGCAAAGCGTTTTGGTACAAGCCTTGCTCAAAGACCTGATCCACGATCTTTTGCACCAGCCGGTAGCCCAGCGAGCGGATCAGCGCGGCCAGGGCGATGGCGACCATCGCCCCGCCGTAGAGCCAATGGAAGCCGTCCATCAGCCGCCACAACCCCACGATGCGGTTATTGGTCACCGCGTGGGAAATATCTTTGTCCAACCTATGCTTGAGTTTTGGATCGAGCTTTTGAGTCATACTGTGTCCTCACAACTTGAATGTTTAACTCTATCCCGCTCGCCTACAGAGACGCAAAACGAGCGGGGTCATTATCCTGCTGCATCAGATCAACTGTGCAGCGTGCCAACGCCCGCTCGCCGGAGGTAAACTGTTTCGCTGTTGTATTGTGGATGGAGGCAGTCAACCTATCCCGGCGGACGGTGCTCTTGTGCCTTAAACGCGATGCCGTGAAGCGGAGAGTTGCTTACTTTCATTTGCGGTACTGTGTTCAAGCTGACCATTGGATACCTCCTGATTTATATGGTGGCCGCAGCCGCGCGTCATCATACTTGATTATGGAGCGGCGTAAAGTTGCTTAGGGAGGCGAAGTATATGCCGGTGCGGCCCGGAAACAAAAAGAGCGCGGAATTTAGCTTCCGCGCTCTTTGGGGTGCTTAACGGTGCGATTAGACGATGATGAAGGCCAGGGCGATCAGCAAGGCCAGCATCGCCAGGGCCAGCCAACCGATCTTCTTGAGGTCTGTCAGCACGTAGCGATACTCTTGGGCCAATTCCTCTTCCGTCGGGATGCGTGAGGTGGCCTTCTTAACGGCTTTGCGTTGTAAAGTGCTCCCCGTTTCTGCGGTGGCCGCGCTTACCGCTTTGGCCTCCGGGATGTAGCGCTGTTTCTTGGAAAGCCGTGATTTGCCCGAACTTCTCTTTTTGCCTTTCTTAGCCATTTCCCCTCCTGAAAGTTGTCTTAAGATTGCAGGGTGGCGATGACCACGATGCGATGGGTGTCAACGCCGTAAGGATAACACGAAATCAAGGTGAGAACAGGGCTATGGGTGGGCGCCATCACTCCGATTTCGTCGGGGGCGATGATGCGCGATTGGACGACTGTGTAGCGGTAGACCTGCGTCTCGGTGTACAAACGCACCTCGTCGCCCACTTGCACCTTGGGCAGGTCGCGGAAGATTTCGCCGTACACATCGTCGTGGGCGGAGATGACGCAGTTGCCCCGTTCACCGGGGTTGGCCGAGCCGATGTGGTGCCCGGCCCCTTTCTTCAGCGATTCCCAATCGTCCCCCTCCACAACCGGCGCATCTACCCCGATGGCGGGGATGACGATGCGGCGGGCTTGCTCCGGGCCGGGCGTGGGGACCGGCAGCGGCGTGACCTCGGCGATCAGAGCGCGGAGGTGCGGCGGAATGGGAGCCGGCTGCGTCTGTCCTTGCGCGTCCGGGGGCGTGTGGCCGCCGGGTAGAATCCCTACCCCGATGACCGGCGTGGGCGTGGGCGTGGGCTGCGATTGCGCGGCGCGGCTCTCCTGGTTCAGCGTCTGGAGCGTGAGCGACATTTGCAGCACCACCAGCAGGAAGCCCAGCAGAGCCAGCACCTCAATCAGCAGCAGGAAGCGATCCCATATCCAGCCCCAGCGGATGCCGCGCCGGGGACGGGCGCGGCGTGGACTTTCGATGACCGCGCTGTACTGCGTCCCGCCCTCCGCCGGACGGGGCAGGTCAAGCGGGCGCGGGGTGCGCGTTTCGGCTTGACTTGCCCGTGCCGCGCCCCTTTCGCGCAGCCGCTTGAGCCGCTCCTCGCGCCGCTTGAGGCGCAAGATTTCCTCTAACTCCTCAATGGTGAGTTCGTCTACCCAGCGACGGTCTTTCACTTCTCTCCCACGGCAAAAACTTCCCGCTCAAAAAACCACCGCCACGGCGGGACGTTGAACAGCAGCCAGCGGGCGGCGCGGAAGAGCGGATTTTCACTCCGATGTTGGGGCGGCGTGCTCAACCAGGAGCGCACCTCGCGGAATCCGGCCCGCCGCAAGTTGCGCCACAAGCTCAACGCCGATTGTTCGTTGACGTGGACGTGGAGATTCTCCGGGATGATGGCGCGGGGGTCCTTAGGATACGCGGCACATTGCCCCATCGCGCAACGGATGGCCCGCACAATCGGATAAGCGTATCGGTCGTACCACACGTTGGGCGCGGTGTGAATGATGATCCTGCCGCCGGGCTTGAGCACCCGGTAAGCCTCGCGCAACGCCGTATCCAGCTCTTGCGGGTAGAGATGCTCCACAATGTCCAGCATCAGCACCCGGTCAAACAGCCGATCCTCAAAGGGGAGGAACAACGCGGAGGCTTGATAGACGCCGATGGGGCGGTCGTGCTCCGGCTCCTGCTGCGCGATGCCGCGCGAGAGGCGCACGGCGGCGGCGGCGTAATCAATCCCGAAGGCCCACGCGCCCAACGCGGTTGTGTGCCGCAGGATTTCTCCCCGCCCACACCCCACGTCCAGCACCTTCATCCCCGGCGCGATGCCGGCCCGCGCTAACGCCTCGGCCAGCCGCTGCGAAAGGTATTCCCCTTCGCCGGAGAGAAATTCTTGGTAGCCTTCGCACACGTGCAAAAAATACCGCTCATCGTAGAGCACTGAGGGCACAACGCCAGATGATTGCTTGTCCATAACTTATCGCACCTTAGATGATGGTTGTTAGTACGCATTGGGAGAATGAAATATCTGCAAAATCGTGCGCAGGATGATCTTGATATCCAGCCACAAAGACCAGTTCTCAATGTACCACAGGTCGTATTTCGTCCGTTCAATGATGGACGTATCGCCCCGGTAGCCGTTGACCTGCGCCCAGCCGGTCATCCCGGCCCGCTCGCGGTGGCGATCCATATAGCGCGGGATGCTGCGGCGGAACTGCTCCACGTAGACCGGACGCTCCGGGCGCGGCCCGACGAGGCTCATATAGCCCAACAGCACGTTGATGAACTGCGGCAGCTCATCGAGGTTGGTGGCCCGCAAAAACGTGCCGATTTTCGTGCGCCGAGGGTCGTTTTCGCGCGTCCAGCCCGGCCCGCTCTTTTCGGCATCCGCCCGCATAGAGCGGAATTTGATGATCGGGAAGGGTCGGGCATCCAGCCCCATGCGCTCTTGGATGTAGAACACCGGCCCCGGCGATTCCAGCTTGATCAGCAGCGCGATGAGCATCATCAGCGGCGAAAGCAGTACCAGCCCCACCGCCGACCCCACGATGTCCATCCCGCGCTTGGCGACGCGCCGCCATCCGGTGAGCGCGATGTCGCGCACCGTGAGCACCGGAATCCCGCCCAGCTCGCCGATGCCCACCGGCCCGGCCATAATCTGGAACAAGTCGGGGTACACGCGGATCGTCACCCGCCCCCGCTCGCACTCGGAAATCAGCCACAAAATATCTCGGTGCGGCGTCTCATCCGGCAGCGCGATGATCACCTCATCCGCCTGCCGCGTCTGGATGATGTCGCTCATGTGCGCGGCGTTGCCCACCACCGGCACGCCCAGCAGGGATGAAAGCGGCTCGTTCTCGTGGAGGCTCACGATGCCCGCCAGATCGTACCCCAGTTCGGGCACCCAGAGCAGCTTTTGCAAGATCATCCGCGCCACATCGCCGGTGCCCACGATGAGCACGCGGCGGCGTCCCCAGCCGCTGCGGATGAGCCGCTTGCGCAGCCAGCTATTGAACAGCCGCCCGAAGGTGATCAGGAGGATGGACAAGGCCCAAGCGTACAGCACCATCACGCGGGAGTAGCTCGGCCCGATGACGAAATCCCGCAGCAACAGCGAGGCCACGGCCACGCCCATCAGCGAGCCGATGGTGATCGCCGTCACGATGCCGATGAACTCATCCACGCGCGAAACCTGCGTCAAACGGTACTGCCGCGCGAAGAACAACACCAGGATCAGCGAGATGGTGTGGATCGGCAGCATCGGCAGGTACAACGCCGTGCCCATCCCCTCCGACGGCGCGGGCCAGGGGATCGTCTGCCGCAGGATGTAAGCCAGCACGAAGGCCAATCCGGCCATCAGGATGTCGGTCACGACCAGCAGAGCTATGAAGAGGCGGTTCGCATGCTCGGCTTTCATCTTTTCCCCTCACGAGAAACGCGCCATTGCATCCAGCGGGTTTGAAATCGCACCGCGCCCAGGATGAGGTAGTGCAGCAGCCGGGGCGTCTGCGCGGCGTAATGCTTGCGGTAGAAAATCTCCATCGCCCGCCAGAACTCCACCTGCGCCCGTGGATTCTGTCGGCTGGCGGCCCGCTTGACGTGCAGCACCGTGACTTCTGGGTAGTACATCACCTTCCAGCCGGCCTCTTTGATGCGGAAGGCCCAATCCAAATCCTCGCCGTACATAAAGAACGTATCATCCAGCAGCCCCACTTGGAGCAGAGCCTCGCGCCGCACCAGCATAAACGCCCCGACGACCGCATCCACCTCGGCGGTCTGATCCACGTCCAGGTAGGTGAGATTGTAGCGGCCAAAGCGGCGGCTTTTGGGGAACAAGCGGGAAAGTCCGGCCATGCGGTAGAAGGCCACTTCGGGGGAGGGGAACGAGCGGCGGCAAGCCAAATCCAACGACCCGTTAGGGCGCACCAACTTCGGCCCCACCACGCCCACTTGGGGATGCGCGTCGGCGTAAGCCACCACCTGCGCCAGCCCCTGCGGCGGGACTTCCGTATCGGGGTTGAGCAACAGCGCGTAACGCGGCGCGTCCTCGGCGGTGGTGAATCCCAGCAGCCGCAGCCCTTGATTGTTGGCCGCCGGATAGCCGAGGTTCTCGCGGTTGACGATCAAGTGCACCTGCGGGAACGCCTCCGCCACCATCGCCGCGCTGCCATCGTGGGAAGCATTGTCCACCACGCACACCTCCAGCGAAACGCCGGTGCTGGCGTAAACCGTCTCCAGGCAGCGGCGCAATAGCGTGCGGGTGTTGTAATTGACAATCACGATCCCCAAATCCATAGCGACATTATAACATGTCCCCGCGCTGCCCGCGTGATTTGGCTTTGAGAGCGTCACGAGTTTGGGACATAATTCTGGGGTGTCTTCAAAGGCCAGGCGACGCTCAGACCGGCGCAAAGGGAAGCCATTGTCACCTGGCTGATGTCATAACCGGCCAACTCTAGCGGGCACTTGCCCCGAATCCCGGGTTGAGCATCTTGCGAGAAGGGGGTGAAGCGATAGAG